>JBAPNK010000080.1:0-10391 GCA_049279095.1 Minisyncoccia bacterium | reverse complement strand
AAACCTGCCTACGCTGAAGCTTCGGCGAGGCAAAGAAAAATATATGAATAAAAAAATTGTTTGGGGAATTGTGGGAGTGATTGTTTTGGTTGGAGTATTTTTCGGAGGTGTTTCTTATGGTAAAAGTCAAACCTCGACCAGCCCCAGCGCGGCAAGTGCGGCTTTTGGCGCTAGGACCAGAGGCGCCGGCGGTTTTGGCGGAGCCACGATCGGACAGATTATTTCCAAAGATGCCACCAGCATCACGGTGCAACTTATGACTGCCCCCGGTGGAACTGCGGCTACTTCAACCACTCCAGTCGGTTCAAAAATAGTTTTCGTGGACAGCAATACTCCGATTACAAAACAGGTGGCTGGAACAATGAATGACTTAACGGTCGGCACAACTGTTTCCATTACCGGCACGGCAAACACAGACGGCAGCATGAGCGCCACCGCGGTGCAGATTAGACCAAGCGTACCAGCTGTGGTAAAGTAGATTGATGCGCATAAATAAATATCTAGCCGATAAAAAAATCTCTACCCGACGCGGAGCTGATGATTTGATAAAAAATAAAAAAGTCTTCATCAACGGAAAATTGGCGGAGCTCGGCAGTCAGGTCAGTGAAAAAGATATTGTGGAAGTAAAAGGCGCGCCAATCAAAGAATATAAATATTTCGCCTATAACAAACCAATAGGCCTTGAAACCGAATCTGTATCGAGGTTAAACCTCGATAACGATAATATTTTTCCGCTGGGCAGATTGGATAAAGCTTCGCACGGACTACTAATTTTGACCAACGACGGACGGATTACCGATTCCCTTCTCAATCCGAAATATATTCACGAAAAAGAATATCTGGTAAAAACTTCCAACAAGCTCCGTTCTAATTTTAAAATAAAAATGGAAGCTGGCGTAAATATTGAAGGTTACCGAACCAAACCATGCCAAGTAAAAATAATAAATGAAAATACTTTCCGGGTGATTTTGACCGAAGGCAAGAAACACCAAATCCGCCGAATGTGCGCGAATCTTTTCCAAGAAATCGCCGACTTGAAACGAGAAAGAATTATGAATATAAAATTAGGAAATTTGAAACCGAATGCTATACGGGAAATAAAAGGCGAGGAATTGGAAATTTTTTTGAAATCGCTAAATATTGCTAAAAAATCTTAAACTCTTTATAATTTAACTATGGAACAACCTAGTTTTACAAAAAAATCTACCTCGACTGTTTTAAAAAAAGAAAGATCATTTGAAAAGTTGGCAACAGATGGTCTTCCACAGGTTGATATGATTGCCCATACAATGGTAAAAAAATTACCGTTTCATGTCTCGTTGGATGATGTAAAAATGTGGGGCCAAGATGGACTTTTGGAAGCCGTCCGTAAGTTTAACCCTTCGTTAGGTGTTAAGTTTGAAACTTTCGCAGAGAGAAGAATCCGTGGGAATATTTTAGACAAAATTAGAAAAGCTTACGGAAATCGAAATATTTCAAGAACTAACTATAAATTTAACAAAGATCGCGAGAAAGCTGAATTTAGAGCATCGCAAAAATTACAAAGAGACCCAACTGAAGCAGAAGTCGCTGAAGAATTAGGGTTGAACTTAAGAGAATATCAAAAAAAAAGACTAAAATATCCTTCTGATGCAAATGTGATCTCGCTTGATTATTCTTCTAAAAACAAAGACGGGGGGGAAAATGATAATAATAATGAGTGGCTAGAATGGTCTAATAATGATTCCGATCCAATTCATATTCCAAATATAAATAAAGAAAGAATGTTGGCGAATTTACAGGAAGTTCTTGAGACCGTATATTTAACAGAACAAGAAAAAAATGTTCTGCGTTTACATTTTTACGATGATCTGACTTTGGGAGAAATCGCTCAAAGGCTTGATTTGCACCTAACTCGAATTTTTCAGATTAAAGATGGAATAATTAAAAAATTAACTGAAATGTTTAAAAGGCGGGGATACAGTTCCGGAAACGGTAAAAAAATTTGACAAAATAGTTGTTTTCGTGCTATACTCGAAGAACAAAGTAGGTAAAAGAAGAGTACATAGAGTCGATTTCTTAGACACAACTTATTTGCCCCGATGCATTAGATCGGGGCCCCGACTTTATGTCGGGGTAATTATCAACTTAAAATAAAATCAATGACTGGTACAATAAAAAGACTCACTGATAAAGGTTTCGGCTTCATCACCGGAGAAGGTTTGACGAAAGATTTGTTCTTTCACAGCAATTCTTTGGTGGGCGTAACTTTTGACGAACTCAAAGAAGGCGATGCTGTTTCTTTTGAAACGGAACAATCGCCAAAAGGATTGAACGCGGTGAATGTTCAACGCGCGTAATATTCTTTCTGATAAAAAATCCCGACACATGTCGGGATTTTTTATTTTTAGTTTTCTAACTTCGCATTACTCTGCTTTTCTGTAATTAGCCTCTTTTGCTTCCATATAATCAATACTTCTTTGTTCCGCAGCCTTTAAGAGTTCAGTTGTTACTCCTTTTTTTAGAAGCTTCTCTAGGTCAGAAAGTGAACCCTTCATAATTCCTATATACCTGCCTATTTCAGATTCTGACAAACCTCCTTTTTCTAAAATCTTAAATGTATTTTCAATCCCATATTTGACATTTAAATTTTGAGATTATTTTATATACCTGATCTTCAATTTTATTTAGTCCGGGTCTGTCTTTCTTTGCCATCTTTTCAAGAATTTTTTTAAATTCTATCGAAAAAACAAAACTTATTTTGGGACTATTTTCCATAATTAAAGAGCCGTGAAGAATTTTTTAATTTCACTCTTGTTTTTAAATTTAACTCCCCCACCGAGAGAGAGTCCTTTTTCTATTTTAGAAAGTCTTGTTATGTATTCAGGACTTACTTCATCTTGGGAAATAAAAGAAACTATTTTTTGCAAACGAGTCAAATCACCTCGAAGTTTTTCTTGAGTATCTAAAATTTGCATATATTGATATTTTGGTAAAGTTACAGTATTCATACTTACAATATTATCATTTCTAAAATTCTATTTCAAGTTTCTTCCCCTCTCCTTTACAAGGAGAAGGGTTAGGGGTGAGGTCGGAAGTATGTTATAATACTCTCGTGCCCAACATTATTGAAGTCCAAAATTTGAAAAAACAATTCGGCGACTTTACGGCAGTGGACAATATTTCTTTCGAAGTGAAAACGGGAGAGATTTTCGCTTTTCTGGGGCCGAACGGCGCCGGCAAGTCCACCACCATAAAAATGCTGACTACTTTGCTTAATCCCACCTCCGGCGACATAAAATTGAATGGCAGCAATCCGGTCAATGACGCCAACGCCGTGCGACATTCCTTCGGCATTGTTTTCCAGGATCCGTCTTTGGACGACGAATTGACCGCTTGGGAAAATTTGGAATTTCATGGCGTGCTTTATAATGTAGAGAAAAAATTGCGCAGGAAAAGAATTGAAGAACTGATGAAATTTGTGGAATTATGGGACCGTAAGGACAATCTGGTCAAAGAATTTTCCGGCGGGATGAAACGGCGGCTCGAAATAGCGCGCGGTCTTTTGCATCACCCGAAGGTTTTATTTTTGGACGAGCCGACCTTGGGCTTGGATCCGCAAACCCGCAATCACATGTGGACTTATTTGCAGGAACTGAACAAAACAGAAGGCATTACCGTATTTTTCACTACTCATTATATGGAAGAAGCCAGCAAGATCGCGCAGCGGATCGCGATTATCGACCACGGAAAAATTATCGCCACCGGCACCACGGAAGAATTGCAAAAGGAAACGGGCACCGCAACACTCGAAGAAGCGTTTTTGAAACTGACCGGCAATGTCATCCGCGACGAGGAGTCCAGCGCCACCGATCGCTTGCGCGCGCATCGGCAATGGCGTGGCGGAGGCAAAAGATAATTAAATCTAAATAAATAAAAAATTTATGAAAACTATTTACATAATGTGGCTCCGGGAACTCAAAAGGTATATCCGATCCAAATCCAGAATTGTCGGCTCTTTGGGCCAGCCGATTCTTTTTCTGCTGGCTTTGGGCTATGGTCTTGGTCCGACTTTCGCCAAAGCCAATGAGGGCAACTATATCAATTTTTTGGCGCCGGGCATCGTGGGTATGAGCATTATTTTCACTTCAATTTTTTCCGGCATCCAGGTCATTTGGGACCGCCAATTCGGATTTTTGAAAGAAACAATGGTGGCGCCTGTTTCCCGTTTCAATATTATGATCGGCCGGACTCTGGGCGGAGCGACCATCGCCACCATTCAAGGAATAATTGTTTTGCTCTTGGCATTAATCCCCGGCTTTCGCCCGCATAATTGGCTGATGATTTTTCCTTTGATTTTGGTGATGCTTCTGGTCGGCACAATGTTCACCGCGCTGGGTACCGCGATCGCTTCGCAACTGGAAGACATGCAGGGGTTTCAATTGATTATGAATTTCTTGGTGATGCCGTTATTCTTCCTCTCCGGCGCAATCTTTCCTTTGTCCGGCTTGCCGCCCTTTTTAATCACCATCACCAAATTTGATCCGCTTTCTTACGGCATAGACGCTTTCCGAATTTTACTTTCCAACGCCGGAACATATAGTTTAACCTTGGATATTTCTGTACTCGCGATAATTACTTTGATTTTCTTGTCGGTCGGAAGCTATTTGTTTTCTAGGGTGCAAATATAATTTAAAAAATTTATTGGGTGAACTCTTCCCCTTTCGCCCATTTTTTGAAAGTTGCATAGTCAGTTTCTCCACAGATGAATTTTTTTGTTTGGGTATTATAAAAAAACGGCACGCCGCCGCACAATTCTCCGTTGTCTATTTCAAGCAACTTTTTTTCATTTTCCGGATTATGCCAAACTTCCAAACTTTCCACCTTGATCCCCTCTTCTTTTTCCAGACGAACAACCAGCTCATGCATATTTACGCAGTGCGGGCATTCGGTTCCAAAAAATTCTAAAAGGTGATTCACTTTTTTTATTTGAGCAATTTTGATAAGCGAGATTTCTTACGGGCGGCGTTGTTTTTTTTGATCACGCCTTTTTGCGCGGCTTTGTCGATCGCCTGAAAAGCGCCAGAAAGCATTTTCATCGCTTCGGCTTTATCAGTTTTCACCGTTTTCTCAATTTTCTTGATTATTTCTTTCATTGTTTTCTTGCGCTGGTCGTTAAAGACCTTTTTGCGCAGAGAACCTCGGATTGCTTTTTTAGCTGATTGTGTTATTGGCATATAGACAATATAGCAAAAAATACAAAAAAATGCAATTATGCTATGATTAATCCATGATCGGCAGCATTAGGGGAAAAATAATTTTAAAGACAGAGAAGTTTTTGATCGTGGAAACGGGCGGCGTGGGCTATAAAATAAATGTCTCCCCGGACACTTTGTCAAAAACATCTTCGACTAGGTCCGACCTAGTTGAATCTTTTTTTTGGATTCACACCCATGTGCGGGAAGACGCTTTGGATTTATACGGATTTTTAAATTACGAGGAACTGGAATTTTTTGAAATGCTCATCGGAGTTTCCGGTATCGGGCCAAAAGGAGCTTTGGCCATTTTGAGCATCGCTTCAACTGAAACCTTGCGCAAGGCGATCGGCACCGGCGACACAAGCTATCTGACAAAAATCTCCGGTATCGGCAAAAAAACCGCCGAGAAAATTGTGATTGAACTGCGCGATAAAATGGGCGAACAGGAAAAAGGAAGTTCCATGCAGGAAGAATTGGACGCGATGGAAGCGCTGAAATCACTCGGCTACTCTCAAAACGAAATCCGAGAAGCCTTGAAAAAAGTTCCGCCGGATTTAAACACCAACGAAAAAATACGCGAGGCTTTAAAAATTTTAGGAGGAAAAACCTCACCCTAGCCCTCTCCTTATAAAGGAGAGGGGAAAAACAAATTATGCCCGAACTGCCAGAAGTAGAAAATCTTAGAATGGATTTAGCAAAGAACATTCTAAACCAAAAAATTCTCAATGTGGAAATCCGAAAACCAAAACTTGTTTCGGGTAAAGGAACATTGCGAAAAATTTCCGCGAAAAAGAAAATGGAATTTATAAAAGGCGTGACGGGCGAAAAATTTATCGGCATAGAACGCCGGGCCAAGAACCTTATTTTTAAATTAACTCACGGGAAAATTTTGATAGCTCATTTGAAAATGTCCGGGCAGTTTGCGTACTCGCCCTTCGAAGCCAAGGCGAAGAAGGGTAAACCTGTGATTGGCGGCCACCCCATAGAACTTTCCGAAACACAGTTGCCAAACAAACACTCGCACATCATTTTTAAATTAAATAACGGAGTTTTGTACTACAACGACACCAGAATGTTCGGATATATTCTTTACTATCCCAGTATCAAATCTTTTGAAAAAGAAAATCATTTCGCTATGTATGGAGTTGAACCATTAACAAAAGAATTTACCCATAAATATTTTTTTGAATCTCTAAAAAACAAAAAAGGCAAGATCAAGGCTGTGTTAATGAATCAAGAAACAGTGACTGGTCTTGGAAATATCTACGCGGATGAAAGTTTATTTGAAGCAAAAATACATCCGGATCGACTTTCTTCCAATATTTCAAGCAAAGAAATCGAGAAACTGCACAGAGCAATAATACGCATCCTGAAACGCGCTATTAAAGTTGGCGGTTCATCTGTGGCTACTTATCGCTTGCTCGACAATACTCGCGGCAACTATGCGCGAGAGCATAAAGTCTATGGGAAAGTCGGAGAAAAATGCGTGAATTGCGACAAACCTCTAAAAAAAATTATTATTCAAAACCGCACGACAATTTTTTGCGAAAATTGCCAGAAGTAAAAAAGCAAAATATAAAATTTAGAAAGCCTTGCGCAGGCGGACGCGCCGAGCAGTTCGCTGGCGAAGCTTCGCCAGATAGATTGCTTTATAAATTTTGATATTTTGGTTTTTTACACTCTTAAAATTCTAAACAAAGCAATTCCGCAAGCTACCGAAACATTCAGCGATTCTTTCTGGCCGCGCATGGGAATCTCGGCAATGATATCACATTTTCCCAAAATATTTTTCGGTATGCCCGTCACTTCCGCGCCGACAAGAAAAACATTTTTGCTTTTTATTTTTACATTTTTGTAATCAACAGAATTTTTATCCTGTTCAATCCCAATAATTTGAAATCCGTCTTTTTTTAATTTCGCAATTAGTGAAAAAATATTTTTTTTCTGCTCCCAAACCACAAATTCTTCCGCGCCCAAAGCCGACTTGGCTAAATCTTTGCGTTTGCGGCCAAATCTGTCTAGTGGCGCCGGTGTCCAACCAGTCAAATAAATCTTATCAATCCCCGCCGCGTCGGCGGTGCGAAACATCGCCCCGACATTTTCGACACTGCGAATATTATGTAAAATTAAAATGTTTTGGTGTTTGTTTTTCATTTTTCCTAATAACGCAATAGACGCTACCGCTGCTATTACGATATAATGTTTTTTTCTAATACACCTCCTGCTGATAACATTTTTTACACAAAACTGCTTCCGATTCTTCTTTTTTCCGATGTGTTCTAAACTCCGCGCCGCACTTACTGCAAACTCTATCAACTTGTTTCATTTGAGAAACCCATTTTTTTATTTTGTCTCCAATTCGGCAAAAAGGGCACTGGCGCGAAAGCGGCACATTTAATTTTTTTGATAAATCAAATTCTTGTTTGGTAATTTTGTAACCCTTTTGACAAGTGCTGCAAGCCACGACTTCTTTTGTAATTTCATCTGCTATGTCTTTTATATTGTCCGGCAAATCCGAAAAGGAAATGGTAATCGGGTATTTTTTAATCTCGGGTTCATGCCAGCTTAGACCGTCTTTAATCACTTGCTCTTTTGTTTTAGGAAAGAAAAGATTAGCAAAAGAATTATTATAAGGATAAGAAGAAAATTCCATTGGAAAATATTCTCCGTATTTATAAATCAACCCTTTTTTATCTTCGTAAGGCATATTATTCATGTGCTCAATTATTTTTTCTTTCAATTCAAAATATTCTTCTTTCGTATATTGCTTATTTAAAATACAATATTGTTTCTTTTTTAAACCTACACAACCAAAGCAGTCTTTGCAACCAACACACAATGCTGAATATTCCATATCACTGGAATTCTGATATACATACCAGCAAAATTTAATGTTTGATACATTTTCACCAACAACAATGCAGTCATAAATTAATTCCGCATTATGTCCCCAGTCTGTGTAATCCCAACAGTCTTTTACTTGGGCTTGTTTCATAAGCATTAAATATTTACTATCTTCGCTGTAACCAACTTCATAAGACTCCTTGCAGTTTTTTGACTCAAATAAATAACTGCCTGTGCAATCTTTGGTGATATTTTCATATACTGCTCTAGATGGATATTTTTTAAAATGTTCTAATGCTTTTTTCTTTTGGTTTTCGTATTCTTCGAAAGAACCAAGATCTATTTCTGATATCTTCTTTAGGTATTCTTCTTTGGTTAATTGCTCATTAAAGAAAACATAACTTTGATTACGTAAATTTACGGAAGCAAAACAACGATTGCAATTAACGCAATCTTTCAAAAAAGCAGAATCCATCGATTCGTTGGTATCCATACACCCAATCGCATTGTAATTTTTGAAATTATTTTTGCCGTCAAAACACAATTCAGAATTAAAAATCATTGAGCAGTTTAAAACTTCTTTGTTTTTTACCAGATAAAAACCATACATAGAATCTTCATTGATTGAAGAGTAGTAAATCATGTAGCAATTTTTTGCATTGTCACAATGATTAACATAAGGGGAAAGTTTCCCAGTCATTGAATCAATGGATAAACCCAAAAGTGGTGTTTGGTGAAGAAGTTCTTGAAATTGCTCTAAGAATGGTTTGGAAAAATCAATGTCTTTCGTGTAGTTATTTGAATCCCAATTATCACTCCACCAGCATTTATGGCAATAAACCACAAAAGGCGCTTTGGGTTCATACTTGCAAATTTCTTCTTCTTTGCACAAGTCGCATTTGCGTTTAAACAAATTTATATCCACCATCCACGCCAATCTTCTTTGTAGTCTGCAAGACGGGCAAAAAGTCGGTGGCGGGACTTTTATTTTCTCGTAAAAATTGAAGTCTTCCGGATCAATGGTGAATTCTTTTTTACAATTTTGACATATTCTTTTTTCGCTTTTTGTTTCCATTTTTTAATAATTTCTTAATGTATCATATATAGTAGACTAAGAAATCAGTAAACCTCCTGCTGATAACATTTCTCACAATAAATAATTTCCGGACTGTCGGGAAAATATCCTGTTTTCATTATTTCTTTACACGGAAAATCTTTGTGGTGGATGTGAACCGCGGTATTTTTATACACGCCAGTTTCATCTGTGTTTCCGGCGCACATACAAAGTCTTTCATATAAGAAAAGTTTGAGCCGATCATTAAGTCTTGTCTCTTGTCGGCACTCAATGCACAAAGTCGGAAGCGGAAGATTTTCTTTTTTGAGAAAACTTAATTCTCTTTCCAAAATACGATAAGCTTTTTTGCATTTCTCGCATTCTATAATTTCTTTCAGGATTTCATCGCCAACTTCATCGATTGAATCCGGAAATTCTGAAGCTTTTTTTGTGATATCATATTTTCCATGCTTGCTTTCTATCCAGGGATAACCTTGTTCTTTTGCTTCTGTTTTGGTAATCGGAAAATAATCCGAAACAATTGTGTTGTTGTAGCCATAAGGCGAAAGTTCAATCGGAAAAAATTCTCCGTATTTATATACCCTTCCCTTTTTATCAACATAAGGCATTTCATCCATATGCTTTTTAATTTTTTCTACCATTTTAAAATATTCTTCTTTGGTGTATTGCTTATTCAAAATACAATATTGTTTTTTCTTCAAACCCACACAGCCAAAACAATCCGAACACGACCGCAAGTGCATTGAATACTCGCAATCTCGGACATTTGGCCAACAATCCCAGCAAAATTTCAAATTATAAGCGTTTGAGCCCGAACCGCTTGTTTCATAACAAAGTTCGGTCTTGTCGCCCCACATGGAAACATCCAGGCAGTCTTTGCTGGTTGGCACTTGCATATCTTGGCAATATTTTAAATCTTCACCCTCTCTGATCAAAAAGCTGTCATTCACATTCTTGGAATCGGTCACATACATACCGGTGCAATTTAAATTTCTTAGACCTTGATGATATTTTGACGGCTGAGTGTCCCAAAATTTTCTGGCTTTTTTTTGAGCATTTTTTATGCCGCTTATAGTATTTAATTTTAATTTTTCTAATTCAATTTTATATTCTTCTTTGGGATATTTTTTGTTAAAAATACAATAAGAAGCGTTGCGTAAATTTACACAACCGAAACAATCGTTGCAATCCACACAGCCTCGGCAAAAATAAAGATTGCGGGATTCCATAGATCT
>JBAPNK010000079.1:0-11664 GCA_049279095.1 Minisyncoccia bacterium | reverse complement strand
CGTGTTACCTATGTGGTTTGCGCCAACAGTATTACTTATGTTCGGGTAATCGGAAGATTTGATTTGAATGGAGGCAAGCAAACTACATTGTTGGGCACGAATGCTAACTGGCAAGTGGTTCATAATGTAGTTTATACTGATCATGCTGTTTGTCCTAATGGTGCCCATTCATGTTTTTTATCGCAAGATTTTAGCGGCTCGTTGGATCTTTCCAGTTTGCCTTCCACTGCATGCAGTACCACTCTGCAAATGGTTGCTAAGATTGGATTGGATGCATGGGGAAGTGTACCACCGGATGAAACAATAGAATTATTTGCTCCGGCGTATGCTAATGCGGTAAATTTATGGATCAATTTTCCATGCAATACTCCGCCGCCACCACCTAATCCGGCAATTCTGCATGTTGTCAAAGTGGTGGTGAACCAAAACGGCGGCGCGGCGACTCCGTCTTCTTTTAATTTGCATGTGGAACAATCCGGCGCAGATGTTGCCGGTTCTCCGGCTGCCGGAGTTGGAACGCCCGGAACTTCCTATACGCTTTCGGCGGGAACTTATACAGTCAGCGAAGATTATAATGCTTCTTATACCGGAGCTTTCAGCGGAGATTGCGATGCAAATGGAAACATAACGCTCACATCTGGCGACAATAAAACTTGCACGGTTACCAATACCGATATTCCATCTCCGCCTCCGCCACCCCCTCCACCACCAGTTTGTACTGTCAATTGCGGCGGCGCTCCTTTGCCGCCGGTTATTAAAGTGACCAAGGTTGCCAATCCCACAAGTTTGATTATTTCCGGTCCGGTAACTTATAGCTATGCAGTTTCCAACCCTGGACCGGTGGTGTTGAGCAATATTACGGTTGTTGACGACAAATGTTCTCCAGTCGTTTATATTTCCGGCGATACCAACAATAATTTAAAAATGGAAACTACGGAAACTTGGAATTACTCCTGCGCGACAACGCTTTTCCAAACAACTACCAATACGGTTACCGCGACAGGTCAAAACAATGGTTCGACTGTGACCGATACGGCCAAAGCGACTGTGACTGTCACTGTTCCCAAATTTCCAAATACGGGATCTACGCCGATTCACATTACCAAAGTTCCCAATCCATCCACCTTGCCGGTTTTAGGCGGAATGGTTTTGTATACCTATAATGTGACTAATCCCGGCACTCTGCCGCTTTCTAATGTCTCTGTCGTTGACGACAAATGCAGTCCCGTTCAGTATGTTTCCGGGGATGCCAACCTTGATTCCAAACTTGATCCGACAGAAACTTGGATTTACAACTGTCAGACAAAATTGACGCAAACTACGACCAATACCGCTACCGCGAGCGGGATAGTCAATGGCCAAACGGTAACGGATTCCGCCGTGGCGACGGTAACGGTGCCATTGCCCGGTTTTCCCAAAACCGGATTTTCTCCATTTTCGGAAAACAGTCCTTATGGTATTTTTATTCTCTTAGGTGACGCCTTGGTAATTATTGCGGCATTTGTTATAATATTTAAAGAACAAAATGTTTAAATCAAAATCAATCATTTTTATATTGTTGGTGATAGCGATTTGTCTAATTGCTTTCTTGTCTTTTGTTCAATCTAAACAAAATAAATTGGCCAATAATTTACCCGAAATTTCTTTCGGCTGGAAATTTCCTTTAAGCAAATTTCCGTTATTGACGGGTCAAGATTTGGTCGCTTATTCCAGTCTTCGCGCGCCGGGGGCGACGCCGAGCGGGTTTCCGGTTCGTCTCGAAATTCCGGAGATCGGCGTAAATTCGGCTATTGAAGACGCGGCTATTACTCCTGATGGCAGAATGGATGTGCCGGCGAATTCCGTGGATGTGGCTTGGTTCGAATTGGGTCCAAAACCCGGAGAAACGGGCAGTGCCGTTATCGGCGGACACTATGGCATTGAAAACGGCGCGCCTTTTGTTTTTTACAAATTAGATCAGCTTAAGGTTGGCGATAAAGTTTATATTGTTAACGACAAAAATCAGACAATTGCGTTTCAGGTGCGGTCGATTCAATTATTCGACCAAAACGCCGACGCCACGCCTGTTTTCGTTTCGAACGACGGGCTGGCGCACTTGAATCTGATAACCTGCGAAGGAATTTGGAACCAGGTGGACGGCAATTATCCTCTGCGCCGAGTTGTGTTTACGGATATGGTGCCGGAATAAAAAATTTTATGATCAAAAGAAAATTATTTTTAATAGCCACTGTTGCCGGACTTTCCGCGCTGGTTTGTTTTGTTTTCTATTTTGTTTTTTTGCAAAGCGGCATCAATAGCGGACTCGACCAAATCACTGCCAAAGCTTTTGCTTTCTATGATCAATCGCAAGTCAATTTAGCCAGTGCGCCGCTTCGCTTAAAAATTCCGGAAATAAATTTGGATGCGGCTGTGGAATACGCCGGCATCACCTCTGGCGGAGTCGTGGGCGTTCCGAAAGGTCCGATCAATGTCGCCTGGTTTGATTTGAGCGCGATTCCGGGAACACCGGGCGTAGCGGTGATCGACGGACACGCAGGCTGGCATGGCGGCATTCACGCGGTTTTTGACGATCTGCCTAAATTGAAAGTCGGCGACAAGATGTATGTGACGGATAAAAAGGGAACAGTTACCGCTTTTGTGGTGCGAGCAATGAAAAATTATCCGGAAAATGGAGACGCTTCGGATTTATTTACTTCAACCGACGGAGGCGCGCATTTGAATCTGGTTACCTGCGCCGGCGTCTGGAATCCGCAATTAAAAACTCACTCGGAGCGATTGGTGGTGTTTGCGGATAAGGTGGCGTCATAAAAAAACAAAAAAAGTTTCCCACAGCTTTTTCTGGCATATGACTAAATGGTCGGGTATAATGTTTGTATGCAATCTTCAATAACCAAAAGGCAAAAAGAATTTTTGCAAATTATTTACGATTTTATAAAAAATACCGGTTTTCCGCCAAGTTTTGAAGAAATGAGGGAAAAATTAAAAGTTTCCTCTAATCAATCGATTATTGATCTTTTGGAAAAATTGGAAAAAGGAGGTGCTGTAAAAAGAAACGAAGGTTCTGCCAGAAGCATAAATATAACCCCGTTCGGTTTTAAAATTTTAGGCAAACAAATTTTTCCGATGGTTGGTGTTTCTTCGGCAGGCCCGTTTATCGAATCTTTTCAAGACATTGATTTTAAGTGGCTGGAAGTTCCAACCGGAATAATGCCGGAAGAAAAAATCAAAAAAACCGACGAGGTTTTTATTATCCAAATACAAGGCGATTCGATGATCAATGCCGGAATAAATGACGGCGACAAGCTTTTGGTCCAAAAAAGCAAATCGTTCAAAAATGGAGATATTGTGGTGGCCAGAAATTCCGACGGCACGACCGTAAAAAGATTTGTGGTTGAGAAAAACAATATTTATTTGAAACCGGAAA
This sequence comes from Minisyncoccia bacterium, assembly GCA_049279095.1. Lineage (GTDB taxonomy): Bacteria > Patescibacteriota > Minisyncoccia > Phycocordibacterales > UBA9973 > UBA9973. Next base: position 8,240 of record JBAPNK010000079.1, on the reverse strand, counting down.
ATCCAAATTATGATATTATAAAAATAATTCCGGAAGAGATTTTTTTTGACGGCAAGGTTATATTAAATTTAAGCAAAATATCTTAATATTAATAATTTTGTTACAATAAACTTATGTCGCTGAATGAACGCAAAACAGAAAACTTAACCAAGAAACTTCTTTTTTCTGTTGGTATTAATGAAGAAAATGGTTTTCTTATTGAAGAACAAAAAAGTGATAATCCTATTATTCAAAAATTACTCAAAAATGCCAGCAAATCTGGCGCTGGTCTTGGTAAGCCAGAATTTATTGTGCGTAAAAAAGATGATAATGAATTTTTGATGGTTATAGAATGCAAGGCGGACATAAAATATCACGAATCAAAAAATAGATATTTATACAAAGACTATGCGGTTGATGGCGCTCTTCTATATGGAAGTTATTTGTCTAAAGAATTTAATGTTATTGCTATCGGCGTTAGCGGAGAAAATGAAATTGAAGCTAAAATAAGCACTTTCTTGTATCCTAAAAAATCTTCCGCTTACGTTAACCTTTTAGACGAAAATAATCAAAAAATTCAAAAAATATTAAATTGGGATAGGTATGTTGAAAGAGCTAAATTTGATCCAGCTCTGGCAAAGACACGACATACGGACTTAATGAAATTTTCTCGCGAGCTTCATGACTATATGCGTGATTATGCAAAAATTACCGAAGCCCAAAAACCTCTTTTGGTAAGCGGAATTTTGATTGCTTTTATGGATAAAGGTTTTGAAAAAGCTTATACAGCTTATGAAGGAGAAGACCTAGCCGAAAATACCTTTTTGGCAATTCAGGGAATAATAAATAAAGCGCAACTTGGAGATAACCACGAAGCGAAGAAAAGAGCGGTTATAAATGCTTTTAGTTTTATCAAACATCATCCCGAATTACAAAAAGTAGATAAAAAAAGAAATGAATCCCCGTTATTTCATATAGTTAAAGAACTATATACTCATGTAAAACCATTCACAAAAGATCATTATGATTTTGATATCATCGGTAATTTTTATGGAGAATTTATTCGATATACCGGAGGAGATGGAAAGGGGCTTGGCATTGTTCTTACTCCTAAACACATTACGGATCTTTTTGCCGATCTCGCAAAAATAAATAAAAATTCAGTTGTATTGGATATTTGTTGCGGAACGGGCGGATTTTTAATTTCCGCTATGAAAAAAATGACTGAAAATGTAAGTGCTGATGAAAAGAGAAATATTCTTGAAAATTCTTTAATCGGTATAGAACAAGAACCTCAAATGTTTGCGCTTGCGGTTTCCAATATGATTTTGCGGGGAGATGGTAAGACAAATTTATATCAGGGTTCTTGTTTTGATGAAAATATTTTTGAAAAAGTAAAGAATAAAGCCAGTGTCGGTTTTTTAAATCCGCCCTATTCGCAAAAAGGGGACAATCTCCATGAGTGGGATTTTGTTATCCAAATGCTCAATGGGCTTCAAAGAAATGCTACAGGAATTGTTATTGTGCCGATGTCGCTGGCAGCCGATACGAGTAATCCACTTAGAGAAAAACTTTTAAAAGAACATAGACTTGAGGCAGTTATGAGTATGCCAGAAGAAGTCTTTTATCCTTCTACTCCCGTGACATGTATTATGGTTTTTACTGCGCATACTCCACACAATAGTGATGAACATCACCAAAGCTGGTTTGGTTATTGGAAAAATGATGGATTTAGAAAAGATAAAGTGTTGGGGCGTATTCCTAAAAGTGAAGAAGTTTGGAATAAAATAAAAAAAGAATGGCTAGTTACTTTTTCGAACAAAAAAGAAATACCTGGTTTTTCGGTGAGAAAAAAAATTACAAAAGATGATGAATGGTGTGCCGAGGCTTACCTTGAGACAGATTATTCAGTTATTTTCGAAAAAGATTTTTTATTAACCACAATTGATTTTGCGTCGTTTTTATTTAAAAATGGTGATTACTCATTGATTAGTCAAATAATTAAAAATAAAAGGGAGATTCAAAATAATCCCGTTAATATAAAAAATTGGAAATGGTTTAAATTAAGCGATTTATTTATCTTTGAGCGAGGAAAATGTGGCAGTGCTGAAAAACTTTTAGAAAAAGGAAATGAAATTTCTTATATTGGCGCCAAGAAAGAGGATAATGGTTTTATGTATAAAGTTATGAAGGACGAGAATTATATTACAACAGGAAATTGTGTTGTTTTTATTGGAGATGGACAAGGATCAGTTGGCTATTCTACTTATCAAGAAAAAAATTTTATTGGTTCGACTACTTTATCAATGGGAAGAAATAAAAATCTTAATAGATTTAATGCAATTTTTTTAATAACTCTTCTTGATAAAGAAAGGTTTAAATATTCTTTTGGTAGAAAATGGAATGGTGAAAAACTAAAAAATACAAAGATAAAATTACCAGTAGACAAAAATGGTAATCCCAACTGGCAATTTATGGAAGATTATATAAAATCTTTGCCTTATTCTGCTTCTATTTAATTTGTATTTTTATGCCAGACAAAAAAGCGCAAGATAAATTTAAGGAACGATACGCGAAATTAAACTCCGAGCAAAAGCGGGCGGTGGATGCAATCGACGGGCCGGTGATGGTGGTGGCCGGGCCGGGGACTGGCAAAACGCAGATTTTAGCTTTACGCATCGGTAAAATACTGCAAGAAACCGATATCGGCGCCGGCGGAATTTTATGTCTGACTTTTACTAATTCCGGCGTCAAAGCCATGCGGGAGCGTTTAGTGGATTACATTGGCGCAAACGGTAACGATGTGGTTATTTCGACTTTTCACAGTTTTGCTCTTGAATATTTAATTGAAAAAAATTATCAATTGCTCGGTTTTGATTTAGAACCGAAAATTTTATCGGACGAAGAAGCTGTATTTTTAGTGGATGAAATACTGCACGAAAATGACTGGAAATATATTCGGCCGCGCGCCAATCCGGAAATGTATTTTTCGGAATTGAAACAATTGATTTCTCTTTTAAAGAGAGAAAGACTGGCGCCGGGAGATTTCTTATCTTATGTGGAAGAAGACATAAAAAATTTAAAAAACGATCCGGAAAGTTTATCTTCACGCGGAGAGTCCAAAGGCAAATTAAAAAAAGAAATCGAAAATAAAATTGCATCTTTGGAACGGACAAAAGAAGTCGTGGAATTTTATCGCCTTTATGAAGAAAAAAAGAAAACTCTGTCGTTTGTAGATTATGATGATATTCTGGAATACGCAGTCGAGCTGGTGGAAAAATATGAAAATATTCGCGCCGACATATTGGAAAATTTTCAGTATGTTTTGGTTGATGAACATCAGGATTCGAGCGGAATCCAAAATAATTTTATTAAAGCTGTTTGGCAGAATGAAGAAAAACCGAATATTTTTGTGGTAGGAGACGACCGCCAGCTTATTTACGGTTTTTCCGGCGCGTCAGTTTCTTACTTTCAAGACTTCTCGAATATTTTTGGCAAAACAAAATTAATTACTCTGACGGAAAATTATCGTTCTACCGCGAATATTCTTTCGGTGGCGGACGATTTGCTCCAAAGTTCTCTCGCCGGTGGAAAATTAAAAAGCAACATCAAGGGAGACAGCAAAATTGGTCTTTATGAATATACATATGGTCGAGACGAAGTCATCGCCGCCGGACTTTATTTCAAAAAGCAAATTGAAAAAGGCGTTCGGCCCGAAGAATGCGCTTTGCTCGTGCCGAGAAATTATCAAGTGCGCAACGCTTTGGAGACTTTAAGGAATATGGGTTTGAAAGTTTCTTCGGGAAAAAATATCTCTCTCTTTGATGTCAAAGAAACAGAAAGTTTTTTGCGTATTTTGGGCATTATTGCCGATCCATATAATTCTATTTTGCTTACCGAATCCCTGCTCGATAAATATAGCGGCATACAAGCGATGACGGCTCATAGATTTTTGAAAAACACCAAACCTGTTAAATTAACGATTGCCGAGCTGAAATCTTCGAGCGGAGAAAAAAGTTTATTTGATGGTGACAATGCTGTATCTAAATGGGGTACGACTCTGGAGCATTTTGTAAATGATTTTGGGAATAAAAGCATAATACAAATTATCAGTTTAATCGGAAGTGAAATTTTGATTGATAAAGCGCAAGATCACGAAGAATTGCTTTACAATGTAGAAGTTGTGCGCAGTTTGCTCAATGTCGCTATGCTCTTTGAAGAAAAACATAAAAATGCGACACTAGTTCAGTTTTTGGAATATATAAAACGGATGAAACAATACGGCAATCATATCGCCTTGGCTACTTTTGCGTCTGATGTCGGCATCCAAGTTATGACTTTGCACAAATCAAAAGGTATGCAATATGAGTCTGTTTGGGTTGCGCATATGAATGAAGAAATTTTAATGTCCAAAAAAAGGCGCGCTTTTGCTCTACCCCAAAAAGTTGAACAACATTTAGAGGAAAGAGATATTTTGTCCGCTAAGCGGGAATTGTATGTGGCGATAACCCGCGCGAAGCAAGAATGCGTGATTTCTTACGCTAGTGAAAATTATTCCGGTTCGCCTTTGGAATTGGCGCATATTATTCGAGATTTGCCCGAATCGCATTTTGTAAAAAAATCAAAAGAAAAAACAGAAAAAGAAATTTTAGCTTTGGACCCAAAAAATTATGTGAAGATTTTCGAAAAAGAAAACAATGATTTGCTAGATTTGCAAAATTTTGTTCGAGAAAATTATGCCGATACAAAAGTTTCCGTCACCTTGCTGAACAATTTTTTTGAATGTCCTTGGAAGTGGTATTTTCGGAATTTCTTAAAGTTGCCGGAAATAAAAACACAGTCTTTAATTTTCGGTTCGGCAGTGCACAGCGCGATTGAATTCATTTTGAAAAATAAATTTCTGCCGGCAATGTCCGCAATCGTTGAAAAAATTAAAAATGAAATCGAAAAAGAGAAAATTGTTTCAACTGCGGAATTGAAAAAATTATTAAGGGAGGGTGAAAATGCCATTAAACATTTCGTTGATGATTTTTATAAAAATTTAGCGGAGGATTATTCATCTGAGCGGTCTTTGCAATTCCGGGATAAAAAATTTCCGCATTTATTGATATATGGAAAGCTGGATCTTACAGAGAGATTAAAAAATGGCGATGTTGTCATTACTGATTTTAAAACCGGCGGCAGTAAAACGAAAAATATAATAGAAAAACTCGACGAAGAAAACAGACTTTCTTCGCACTTGCGCCAGCTCGCAATGTATTCTTATTTAGTTTTCGGATCGGAAAAAGGCAAAGAAGTTTTTGCTTCGAGGCTTTTGTATTTGGAAGCTCCCAAGGGCGACAAAAATTTCTTTTATTCAACTCACATAACTAAAGAACAAATAAATTTATTAATTAAGGATATTATGGATTACGACCAATTGTTAAAATCCGGAGATTGGGTAAATAGGCCTTGCCGCTATAATGCTTATGGAAAAAATACCGTTTGCCCATATTGCCAAATAGCGGAAATTTATAAAATTTGATATAATGCCTCATTATCATTTTAATTTAATTTTATGCCAATAGTAACAATAGACGGGAAACAAGTGCATGTGGAGGAAGGCAGCGAATCAGCCAAAGTTGCGGCCGAATATTTACGCAATAATCCCGACAACGCCAAGGCGCTTTTTGAAGAAGCGCATCACAATCATGTGACGGGCGTGGCGCATTATCAAATACCCAATATGCACACGAGTGAAGATCAAACTATCGCGCACCATGTGACGATGATTCACAACGGCGACGGCACATACACTTTACAAAAACGGCACGGATATTAAATGAACGAAGAAAATAAAAAAAATAAATCTGCCGGCACGCAGCACCCGCTTTTCCTTTTGATGCAAGAAGCTTATCAAGTTTTTCCAGAAATGGGTTTTGAAATCGCGACCGGGCCGGAACTTGAAAGCGAATGGTATAATTTCAGCGTTTTGAATGTTCCCAAAGATCATCCGGCGCGCGACATGCAGGACACTTTTTGGATAAAAGAAAAAAAAGATTTTGTTTTGCGTACCCATACCACCAGTGTCACGGCGCGGGCTATCGAACAAGCAGGGAAGGAAGGCAGACTACCGGCCGCTTTTATTTCCATCGGTAAAGTTTTCCGCAATGAAGCGACCGATGCCACGCACGAAATGCAATTTTATCAGATAGACGGCGCGATGGTGGGAGAAAATATTTCCATCGCCGACATGAAAGGAGTTTTGACTCATTTCTATAAAAAAATGCTGGGTGAAGAAGTGGTCATCGAATTTCGACCGAGTTTCTTCCCTTTTACCGAGCCTTCCATAGAAGTTTTTGCCAAGTTTAAAGGGAAATGGCTCGAAATGGGCGGTTCCGGAATGTTGCACCCGAATGTTTTGCGCAATCTGGGTCTGGATCCCAAAAAAGTGCAAGGCTTCGCTTTCGGCCACGGTTTCGATCGCATTGCGATGGTGAAATGGGGCATTCCGGATGTGCGTTTTCTTTATCAAGGGGATTTGCGATTGAATCAATTTTAATTTGCAATTTTAATATGAAAATTTCTTACAATTGGCTCAAATGGTATATACCGGAAGTTCCCTCGCCCGAAAAACTGACAGACATTTTCAACTATCATCTTTGTGAAATGGAAAGTTTGGAAAAATTGCCGGACGGAGATGTTGTTTTTGATCTGAAAATTCTTCCGAATCGCGCGCATGATTTGCTAAGTCATCAAGGCGTAGCACGCGAACTGGCTTCACTTTTGAATATTAAATTTATTGACCCGACGCCGAAATATAAAATACCCTCCCCTCCTTACGGAGGAGGGGTGCCCAAAGGGCGGGGTGGTGATTTAAAAATAAAAATCGAAAGCAATAAATGTCGCCGGTATATGGGCAGAATCATTCGCAATGTGAAGGTCGGTCCTTCGCCGGAATGGGTAGTAAAACATTTGGAATCAATCGGGCAGAGAAGCATAAATAATATTGTGGATGCCGCCAATATTGTTATGTTTGATTGCGGTCAACCGACTCATTGCTTTGATGCGGACAAAACAGAAAATATGATAATCACGCGCGAAGCGAAAGACGGTGAAGAAATGACGACGCTCGACAGCAAAGAAGTAAAATTTAAAAATTCCAATATGGTGATTGCGGATAATAAAAATGTCTTGGCGATTGCCGGCATCAAGGGCGGAAAAATTGCGGAAGTAGATCAGAATACAAAAAATATTATTTTGGAGTGCGCCAATTTTGATCCGGTTTCCGTGCGAAAAACCGCGCAAGCGTTGAATATTGTTACCGACGCTAAAAAACGTTTCGAGAATGACTTGTCGCCGGAATTGGCGCCTTATGCCATGCGAGAATTGTCTGCCTTAATTTTAGAAATGTGTCCGGAGGCGATTTTTGAAGATGTTGTGGATGTTTATCAGCAAAAACAAGAAGAGAAAAAACTTTCTTTTTCAGTTGAAAAAATTTCTAAAATTTTGGGCTTGAAAGTTTCGGTCGCGGAAGTTGAAGATATTTTAAAGAGATATAATTTCAAATATGAATTTCTCCCTCTCCTTAACAAGGAGAGGGTTGGGGTGAGGTCTGGGGATTGTTTTGAAATCATAGTGCCGTCACTGCGTCTGGATTTGGTAATTGAAGAAGATATGGCGGAAGAAATCGGCCGAATTATTGGTTATGATAAAGTGAAAGGAAGAATTCCCAAAATTGATTTCAAACCCAGAATAAATGAAACTTACGCCAAAATAAATTTTGCGCGAAGTAAATTATTGAATGATGGATATTCGGAAGTGATGAACAGCAGCTTTAGAAATAGTGGGGAAGTAGAGGTTTTGGCATCGGCATCGGATAAAAACTTTTTAAGAACAAATTTAACGGATGGGTTGAAAGAAAGTTTGAAATTAAATAAAACTAATGCGCCATTTTTGGGAATGAAAGAAATAAAAATATTTGAAATCGGCACGGTATTTGGAAAAAACGGAGAGGAAATGCGTGTGGCGTATGCTAGTGATAAGGAAATAAAAGAAATGAAATTAGATGAATACAATAAATAAAAAATTCCAGATGTGGTCGTTGTTTCCCTTTATCGCGCGGGATGTTGCGGTTTGGGTGCCAGAGGAAGTGGAAAGTTCAAAAGTTTATAAAGTTATAGAGGAAAATGCTGGAGAAATGGTAGTTCGCGGTCCGGAGCTTTTTGACGAATTCAAAAAAGACGGAAAAGTTTCTTACGCTTTCAGGATGGTTTTTCAGT
>JBAPNK010000078.1:0-8461 GCA_049279095.1 Minisyncoccia bacterium | reverse complement strand
GAGTAAAAGAATTTCTGCAAAGATTTCCTTTTGAACCGACCAATTCGCAAAAAAGTTCCATTGAAACAATTTTATCCGATATGGCAAGAACTTTTCCAATGTCCCGACTGTTGGAAGGCGATGTCGGCAGTGGCAAGACCGCTGTTGCTGCTACGGCTGCGTATGCTGTCGTAAATCAAAGAATAGACCCCTCCCTTCTCCCTCCCCTTACTAAGGGGAGGGTTGGGGTGGGGTCTTTGCAAGTAGCTTATATGGCGCCAACGGAAATATTGGCAACCCAGCATTTTGAATCTTTTATTGAGTATTTTGGTGGTAACGCAACCACTTGGACGCCCCGCGTCCAAGTGGGACTCATTACCGGATCCGGATGCCGGAAATTTCCATCTAAATTAAATCCGAATGGATGGACCGCAATCTCCCGCTCCCAACTTTTGAAATGGGTAGCGAATGGCGAAATACCGATTTTAATTGGCACGCACGCGCTCATTCAAAAAACGGTCCGGTTTAAAAACCTGGCTTTGGTGGTAATCGATGAACAACATCGCTTTGGCACTGCCCAAAGAAGAAAATTGGTCCGTAAAGACAACATTGCTCCGCATTTGCTTTCAATGACCGCCACTCCGATTCCCCGCACGCTTGCGCTAACTATTTACGGCGACCTGGATTTGTCTCTCTTGGATGAAATGCCGGCGGGTCGAAAACAAATTATCACGGAGATTATTACCCAGACGAAACGTGAAGAAACTTATGAAAAAATACGCCAAGAACTGAAAAAAGGTCGACAGCTTTATGTAATCTGTCCAAGAATATTTGAACCGGAAGAAGAGTACCCCTACCCAGCCTCCCCCTATGTAGGGGGAGGTGCCAAAGGCGGAGGGGGTATTGAAATGAAATCAGTAATTGCCGAAGCTAAACGCTTGAAAAAAGAAATTTTTCCGGAATACGAAGTTGGCGTCCTGCACAGCAAGATGAGCAAAGAAAAAAAAGAAAAAGTGATGCGAGAATTTACTGAAAGTAAAATAAATATTTTGTGCGCGACCTCGGTGGTAGAAGTCGGCGTAAATGTGCCAAATGCGACTGTCATCATCATCGAAGGCGCCGAACGCTTCGGTTTGGCGCAACTCCACCAGCTTCGCGGACGAGTCATCCGAAGTTCGCATCAAGCTTATTGCTATATTTTCGCCGAGGCGAAAAGTAAAAAAACGGTGGAAAGATTAAAAGCGTTGAAAACTGCCAAAAATGGTTTTGAACTGGCGGAACTAGACCTCATCCTTCGAGGCTCCGGCGGACTTGGTGGCGCAAAACAATGGGGCATCACCGACCTCGGAATGGAAGCGATAAAAAATATAAAAATGGTGGAAGCCGCCCGGACAGAAGCCGTCCGCTTGATAGAAGAAGATCCAGAACTTATTAATTATCCCCTCTTAAAACAAAAAGTCCGCGAAAAAGCTGGAGAGTTTCATTTTGAGTAAAGCTTACTATCCTAACGGCCGTCATGACAGTAAACAAATTTTATTTATAATCCGGCTTGATTTCTACCGCGCCGGCGAGGTGGCCGGAAATGCGCGCGAGCGCGTACAGCAAACTCGAAAGCCTGTTTAGATACTGCATAGTTTCCGGACTGACGGAAATTTTGCCTTCTTCTTTGGCCGCCACCACCCGCCTTTCGGCGCGGCGAGCGAGCGTCCGCGCGAAATCAAACGAGGCGGAAATTTCAGTCGCGCCGCTCAAGAAAAAACTTTTAATCGGCGGCAAAACTTTTTCAATTTCGTCAACTATTTTTTCAACTTTAAGAATCTTTTCTTTATCTATGCTCATGGTTGAACCCGCAACCTCTGCCTGCGTGATAAATAAATTCTGCTGAACTTCCAAAATTATTTTGGCAAATTCTATTTCTTTATTTTTGATTTTGAAATTCAAATCTTGCGTCTTAGCGCGCGCTACACCCAAAAAAGAATTTATTTCATCGAGCGAGCCTAGCGCTTCCGCCACAACAGAGCTTTTGGAAATCCGCTGATCACAGCCAAAAGTTTTTGTGGTGCCATTGTCTCCTTTTCTGGTGTAGAGCATAAACTATATTTCACAAACACCGGCCACGCAAGCAAATTCTTTGGCGCCGGTGGTATTGTCCACCATTTCATATTGGGAAAGTTTGGAAAAATCAATTTTGCCAATCGCTTTCGTGCGTTTTTCGTATTCTTCTTTGGTAATTTGTTCATATGGAGCCAGCTGGTAAACATGATCGGATCTAGGCAAAAAAGAAAGCCCGCCGATCCAGTCCCAATTTTCGTAGACGAAGTTGCCGACAGCGATCCATTCACCTGGACCGACATAAATCGTCGCCGAAGGATTGTGTTCCACAAAATGTTCCTTGAGTCGTTTCCATTCTTTCATTAAATCAAGCGCGGAAACTTCGTCTTTGAAAATAGCTCCTTCCGGCGCTTTGACCGGAAATTCCAAAACAAAAGTGGTCGCGGAAGTCTCCGACTGACCCACTTCCGGCAAACACGGCACGCCTTGATCCCGCGCCATTTGGAGGAGCGTGTCAGTGTGCGAAATACGCACCCGACGGATAAAATACGGCGCAAACCACGGATGCATCCCGGAACCGACGCCCAAAAGCTGACCGGAATTGCCGTGCGGCTTAACGCAGGTGATCGCCGTGGAAAGATTGATGCCAAATCTTTTGGCATATTTTTTATTCACCTCGATAGAATGTTCTTTCAGAGTGTCCAAAACCTTGTCGTCGCGAATAATCGGATTGTCGTAGTAGCCGGTCAAAGATACGCCGAGCAATCTTTCTTCTTCGCAATTTTCTTTCCACTTTTTGGAAAGATAGCCGAAATTGGTCAAAGTGGACTGATAAGTTCCCAATAATGTCGCCAATTCCATTTTTCTTTTCAATGTGGCAACGGTGTCTTCTGGACGAATGACGATGCTAGTCAGATTACAAAATTGTTTGGAGCGCAGATAAATTTCTCCGCATGGATTCATGCCCATTTGCCTTTCGTCTTTGATCGAGGCCCAGCGGCGCGCCGGCACTTGTTTCTCCAAGCCGGCCCGGTTAAAAATTCCGCGTTCGCCGGAACGAGATTTCACCAAAGCTGTCCACTCGTCCAAAAATTCTTCCGCGCCGGGCTTGCCGTTGTAAACGGCGGAATTGTTCGCCATAGAGCGTTGGCCTTCGGTCAAATAAAACTGCCCCTTTTTGGCATCGCGCATTTCCGTGTCTTCCAATTCCGAGAGAGAAATTAAAGCGCTGCGGCGCACTCCGCCAGCCACCACGATCATTCCGATCTGGCAGATGATGTCATGCATATCCAAATTGGACAGCCGACGGCCCTGTTTGGCCAGAATTTTTCGTCTGGCGAACTCCATCAAATCCATCAAGGGTTGCGGTCCGGAAGCACGGCCGCCGGCCGTTTCCAAACGCGCGCCCGCCGGACGCACCAGCGAATAATCGAATTTGATATCCCGACCGTCAAACCAAGTTTTCAGTCCCAAAACAAAAGCGTCCGCCCAGCCCTCTTTGCTGTCGTGCACAATGTGCAGTAATGGTTTCTCTTTGGTTTGTTTTTTGATCTGCGGAAATTGTTGGACATTTTCCCACTCTACCGCGAAGCCTAAGCCGGCTCCGCACATGGAAATATACATTATTTCTCCCAAGTCCTGCGGACAAGTCGGCGCGACATAGGAACAATTGTAGGCCCAGACATTCGAATTGCGGCAGGCTTTGCCGGCAGACCAGAGCAGACGCATCGAAGGGCAAACTTCTTGATTTAAAATCGCCTCGCGAACATCCGTGTATTCTTTCCCGGTCAATTTGTCCCCCATATTTTCTTTCATATAAGCCATAAAGCGATCAATCGCTTCGATCCAAGTCTCGCGGCGGCCCAACTCCGGAATCCAGCGAGAATAAAACTGGTAGAAAATATATTCAGAGTAGGGACTCCTAAAATATCTGCTGGATTCTTCCACCGCCAGCTTGACCGCGTCGGAAACCGGGCCGAATTCTTTTCTTAACTCCGAGCGCTTGTTGCGGTAAAGAATATATTTTTTGGCGGTCTCGGTAAAACCTTTTTTCATCAATTCTTTTTCCACCAGATCTTGAACGACTTCCACCGTCGGCAAAAATTTCGCCCCCTTTATTTCGCTGACCAATTTATTTTGCAGTTCCAGCAGATTTTTGAAAACGCCGTTCGCCACAATTTGGGATTCTTTTTCACCGCCCTCGCCGGAAACTTCAAAAGCCTTGAAGGCCACTCGCGCTATTCTCTCCAAATCAAAAGGCACCACTTCCCCGGTTCGGCGGCGAATGGATTTTATTTTTTTTAAATCGCTTTTTGAAATTTTTTCTGTGGGTTTCATTTTTTTAAATTATTTTCGGATTATTAATAGAAGCAATGAACGGAAAAGCAATTTCTGGTTTATTTTTTTCCGACGCTTTCAGTCGGAATCCCGACCCCTTCGGGCGTCGGGACTTAATCATAAAATTGTAAATCGCAGGAGACAAGAAATAGGCGAACGCAATATTGCCGAGTAAGTGGAGCGCCGTGAACGGAATTTGTCCAACAAGTGATTGGGTAAATGATTGGTGAAAAAAAATCGGCCCGATGGTGAGCCCGGTCACAGCGTCAAAAAACAAAGTTCCGAAAATCGCAAAGCGGACATAATCCCATTTACTTATTTCTTTTTTTGTAAAATAATATGCCGCCGTCAAACCAATCAGTCCGTAAGCTCCAGCCGTGAAAAATGTGTGCATTCCAAGCGTGTGCGTAATTAAATCGTAAAGCAAAATGGACAAAGCGGCAAAAGAAAAACCGGAGAGCGCTCCGTAAGCTCGCGAAGTCGGCATCGCGGCGGCCATTATCGGCTCGACATTCGGCGCGCGAAAAGGAATTAATCGCAGGAAAAGGCATAAAAAGAATATTAGAGAAAATCGGGAATAATTTTTTTCTTCATTTCGCATGGACTATCATTATACACGAAAAGAGTCCTCTTGTGTCCAGTGCATAACCGTATTTTTTTAACAATTTTGAAGAAAAATTATTTTAGGCAACAGAAGCCAGAACAAAACAAGATGTGTTTTGAGCCTCTCCATTTTTGGTGTTAAAAATAGGTCTTTTTTGTCCAAAATTTTTCCAAAATTTCGCTTTTTTAAAAAATTCAAGACCTTGACGATATCTAAAATATCACTTGTAGTGCAAAAATCACAATTTCTAAGAAAAAATTATTTGGGAAACATTTTTTTCTTGTTTCGAGTAAGTTCTTTCACCAACGCTCGCCAATATTCGTTAAAATATGGCGAGCCGGAAAGCATTTTGCTTTTATACTCGACCTGTTTCGAGAAAGAAACTTTTTTCTTATGCCACATTTTTCCATCTTCCAAATAAATCTGAATGGGAGGAAGCAATTTATCCAAAAAATAAATGAAATTGCTTTCTTGGTCTTTTCTTTTCTCATAATTTTGGATTATTTTGATGAGCTTTTTGAATTTTGAAAATCTTTTTTTTATTTTTACCAAAGCGTCTTTCTCTCTTTGCTGTTTTGACATTTTTTTCTTCTGGTCAAAAACAAAAGTGTCTTCCGCGTAAATTTCCACCAAGTCGTGCGCGAGCGCGTACATCAAGCAAAGCTCCTTGTTTAATTTCAATTTGTCCTGCTCAATTAAAAACCAAGCGACCATCGCCATCTGATAACTGTGTTCGGAATCGGTCTCGGCTTTTTTCCCAAGCTTGGAACCTTCATATCTCTCCACTTCGCGAAACTCGTGCATAAATTTCACAAAATCCAGAAGCTGCGTAAATTTTTTGGAAAACTTTTTTTGCATAAATAATTTATACTATAAATATAACATATTGCAATATTCTGGGTAATTTTCTTTAATCAAATTTTTCCAATTTCCGGTTTCACTGCCACCACCTAAATCAGTTTTATAATAAACAAGCAATACTTTAACTTGGTTTGATTTTTTATGTATCGCTACAATACATCTATTTCCAGAAGCATGTCGAGAGATCTGTGTACCAGCAATTTTAAATTCTGTTTTACAAATTACAACATCTGCTTGTTTGTCGGTAATATACTCTGCTGTATTTTTCAAAAACAATAGATCTATTTGTCTAAATTCTTCTGTAATAATTCTTTGGGTGATATCCCAAGCACCCTTATACTTTTTTGCAAAAGTCCTTATAAAGTGTCTTTCAGTAAAAGATTCAAATGTTACTTCATAGTTAATAGATTTCATCTGGATTTTCTTGGGTAAAAAGTTCGTAAGATACAATTTCGTTCTCTTGCGCGTACAAATACGGAAATTGTTTATGTGTAAAATCAACTATTTCAGCAGTTTTTTTACCTTTCCACTTTTCTTCTATATTTTTAATAAGTTTCTGTTCTTCTTTATTTATATCTTTCAAGTCAATTTTGGCGCCGCTTCGTGTCTCTGAAATAAGCATCGCACCATCTTCTTTGTTTTCTATTTGTATTTCTCCTTTATCAAACATCTCATCAATGATTCTAAAATACGAATCCGCCACGGGACCATATTTTATCTTGCGATACGGCATACCACTCATACTCTGCAAATGAGAATAGAACCAACCAAAATCAGCAAAATATAAAAGCTTCGCTAGTTTAGTCTTTGTGATTATTCCGCGTTGCCTTAAAAAGGCCAAAATCATTTGCTTGTACTTTTCATAGTTTGGAGATTCCCCAGCTTCTACCTCTTCAAAAGACACATTCAAAACGCTAGAAAGTTTTTCAAATTCTCCCATTGTCAGTTCTCTTTTACCTTGCTCTATGGCAATATAAGAAGGTCGAGAAATACCTAGTTTAAGAGCTAAGTCAGCTTGAGATAGCTTCTTTTTTAATCGAGCCTCTTTTATAAACTTTGCATATTTTGTAATCATAATACCCATAGTATATACTTTTGTGTAAAAGAAGTCAACATGGGGGTCGGTAACCTTGACATATGTTTTACTTTAACAGTTCGTATTTGAATAATTTTGGCGTTATATATTTTGCGTAATAGACTTTAAGTTTCTTCTTAAGGTTGTCTAATGCGCCATTAAGTGTCGGGTAATCAGGAATTGGTTTATTGTTATCATCTGGGTGTGATGTATTTAATTCAATTTCGATTTGATATGGACCATACGACAATTTTTTATTATATTTTTCCATATTCTTAGCTTCCTTTTTTACTTCCGCTAAAACACTTTGCCAATTCTTAATCAATTCTTTTTCGTCACTATTTAATTCAAATTTTTCAAGCTGTTTACTTGCTAGTGTTCCCCTATCAAAGCATAATTCATTTTTATAGAATCGTTTATCACTTCCTGTGAAAGAAAGACATTTGTTATATCGAGATAGGCATGTAAAGATAAAACATGATTTCAGAAAGTCCTTATCTTTTGTGTATTTATCGCCACCATCCGATGATTTAAAAATCGTTCCATTTTCATACCATTTGTCTTCAATTGGATATTTACCGGCAGCAAAAAGCGGAAGTTTTTCAAGATAATTATCACTACGAAGATAGAAACCATTCCCAGCGTATACACCTGCGCGAACAAGGTTCGTCGAGAGTCGTGGATGCTCAAAACCAAAATCTTGTGTAATTAAATACGCAATAATGTTTTTATTATATTTTGGAATTATTCTTAGGCTTCCATCTGATTTGTAATCAAACTCATGACCAATCCATTTTGATTTATATTGATATTCCTCGCCTCCCCATGCAGAAATTGCAGCTGGAATTTGATCTGTATCATCATTTCTTTTATCATAAAATTTACTCAATAAACCAGATACTTTTTTCACGTTCAATTTCTTTATAAATATAATTTTATTATCATCTACAGATGAGGTTTTATTAGAATCAATATCGTATGCTTCTAATTCTATTTTTTCTCTTATTTCATCAATATTCTGCCAAGAAATACAAGAGACTGCTGAGGCATTTGCATGAAAATGTTGTCTATTAAAGATAAAACCGTTATTAAATTTTTTATTTACTAATTTATTAGATTTCCAATACTTAATAGGTGAAAATAAAATAAAACTATCAGTTTTCTGTCTTAAATAATATTTAAAACCAGACCAAATAAATAAATTTGCTAAATCATTTTTTACAGTCCCAGTAATTTCGTTTTTCATTTGCTCTGCAATAAAACTATTCTTCCAAGTTGTTTTTTTGTCTTTTGTTGCAGGGTTATTTTTTACAGCACCAACATCACTATATGGAGGATTCTCAAACAAAATCACTGTGCATTTTGGATTATCAATATATTGTTTGATAATTTCATTATTAACAAAATCTTCACTCAAAGCGTCGGCGTTTGATACAAAGCCGCCAGCAAAGAGTTCCACATTATCATCGGTTGGCGGAATAATATGACGCAACTCACTCCCAGCGAAGCGTTCCAACAAAACTTTGTATTCATAATATTCGTAAGTGCTGACA
>JBAPNK010000077.1:0-1901 GCA_049279095.1 Minisyncoccia bacterium | reverse complement strand
GGCCGGACACAAAGTTGTCGCTATTTCCGATTCCAAGGGCGGAGTTTTTAATGCCAGCGGTCTTAACATTGAAAAACTTTTAGAACACAAAAAAAATACCGGTTCCTTGTCGAACTTTCAGGGCAGTAAAAATATCACCAACGAAGAATTGCTGGAAACAAAATGTGACTTATTGATTCCGGCCGCTTTTGAAAATCAGATAACCGAAGCCAACGCGAAAAAAATAAAAGCCAAGGTAATTTTGGAGCTGGCCAACGGCCCGACTACGCCCGAAGCCGACGAGGTTTTATTTAAAAAGGGTATTCCGGTCGTTCCGGATATTTTGGCAAACTCCGGCGGCGTGATTGTTTCCTATTTTGAATGGGAACAAAATTTAAAAATGGAACATTGGACAGAAAAAGAAGTTTTCTTAAAATTAAAACCGATACTGGAAGACGCTTCGAAGAAAATGTTAGCCAATTCAAAAAAATACAAAACTTCCCTCCGTATGGGCGCTTTCATTCTGGCGCTTGAACGAATCCAAAAAAAGATGTAATATCATTTCATAGTAACCGCGCGCGGTTAGCTCAGTGGTAGAGCGACTCTTTGACGTAGAGTAGGCCGGGGGTTCAATCCCCTCACCGCGCACCAAAATAAAAATTAGTATGAAAATTTTAAGCATTGAAACAAGTTGCGACGACACATCTATATGCGTTATGGAAACTACTGGAGACATTACCAATGCCTCTTTTAAAATACTTGCCCATAGTTCCAATTCGCAGATTAAAATTCATATTCCTTATGGTGGAGTTTATCCTGCGCTCGCTAAGCGTGAACATAATATAAATTTGCCTATACTTCTAGAAGAGGTGTTGAAAAAAGCGCACCTCACCCCAGAGACGGATATAGACCTTATCACTGTGACTCATGGTCCAGGATTAGAGATTGCTCTCTGGACTGGAATTGTCTTCGCCAAAGAATTAGCGCAAAAGTGGAAGGTGCCTCTGATGCCTGCAAATCATATGGAGGGGCATGTGGTGTCTGTTTTTGGAAAAGGCAAAGGAAAATTTAATCTTTCTAAATTGAACTTGCCAGCGTTAGCTTTGCTCGTCTCCGGCGGACATACCCAATTAGTCTTAATAAAAAAATGGATGCAGTACGAGATCATCGGAGAAACTTTAGACGACGCAGTCGGCGAAGCTTTCGACAAAGTCGCGAGAATGTTGGAACTCCCCTATCCTGGCGGACCTCAGATATCAGTGCTCGCTGAAAAAGCTCGCAATAATAAATTACGAATTACGAATTACGAATTTGAAATTAAATTCCCGAGACCTATGCTTTATAGTAAAAATTTTAATTTCTCTTATTCGGGATTGAAAACTGCGGTGCTTTATTTAATTAAGAAGATTGCGCCTGATGGAAAACTAGATGAAAAAACAAAAATGCAAATAGCTTTGGAATTTGAGAATGCGGCAATTGAATGTTTAATTCACAAAACACAAAAAGCGCTCCAAGAATATAAAATCAAAACTTTAATCGTCGGGGGCGGAGTTTCAGCCAACCAGCATTTGCGAAATGAAATGAAGACCCTCACCCCGACCCTCTCCTTGTCAAGGAGAGGGAGAAATAAAATAAAAATACTTTTTCCGCCCAAAGAATTAACCGGAGACAATTCCATTATGATCGGCATCGCCGGCTATTTAAATTATCTGAAAAATAAAAAAAGAGTTCCTGAAATAGGCAGCATAAAAGCGACTGGCAATTTAAGACTCTAGTACCCCCTCCTTTCTCCTCCCCCTACAGTAGGGGGAGGTTGGGTAGGGGTAAAATTTATGCTAATATTTAGCTATGAACGAAAAACTGCTCAAACCCTACGACCCAAAAGAAACCGAAGAAAGAATTTACAAACTTTGGGAAGATAG
>JBAPNK010000076.1:0-6952 GCA_049279095.1 Minisyncoccia bacterium | reverse complement strand
ATGCCGACATTGCCGTTTTGTTGTATATACATCGCATTTGCGCCGGAGTTATTTATGATGCTTAATAGGTCGGTTCCCGGCGCGCCTTGTAAAGTCAGAGACTGTTGCGGACTCGTTGTGCCAATTCCGACATTGCCGGCATTTAAAATGATTCCTCCGGAACCTTCCACATCAAGTTTTCCGAGCGGGGATGTAGTCCCGATGCCGACGTTGCCGGAGATTATCGCCGAACCAATAGCTGCTAAAACATTGTTTCCAATTATTGCCCCGCCGAGGTTTAAGGAAGTTCCGGTGGCGGAATCTATGTTGGGTGAAGTAAAGATCGGGGAATTTGACATCGCCACACTGCCAGTGCCGGTCATTGGAATTTCTTCAACCACTCCCGCTCCGGCGCTGGTTCTGCCCAAAACTTTGTATTGAGCCGAAACATTTTGCATTTTGGCATAAGTTACCGAGGAATTATTTATAGTCCAAATTTTTCCGGTGTTAGTTCCGCTGCCAGACACGGTAACATCTCCCATATTGCCGTTGTTTATATTTAAGACGTTTGAATTTATTTGCAGACTTCCGCCGACTTCAATTCCTCCCAAAACACTAGCTGTGGCAGTTTGTAGGGTATAGCCTTGACCTGGTATTCTCTGCCAGACAGTACCGTTGTAGTAAGCATCATCGCCGACAGCAAAAGTAATATTGCCCGCGCCAAAATTTGTCGTTCCAGCGACTACAGTTCGGTAATAATCTCCGTCGACTCCGACTCCATTTGCCAAGGGCGGGCTATTTATACTTGCATCCCAAGTGCCCCGGTAGATTTGCGAAGCCGTAACAGATGTCCAAACACCGTTGCCGCTAGCATCGCTTTCTAAAAAATATCCCTGTTGGGCGCCGGTGGTAATTTTGATTGCCGAAGTAATCATTGAGGTGGCAAAGTTGGCTGTTCCATTCACATCCAATCTGTATTGTGGCGAAGTTGTCCCGATGCCGACGTTGCCGGCATTGTCAATGCGCATCGCTTCGGTCAAAATCGAAGGGGTGGCATCGGTGGCCGTGCTGAAAGCCATATAAGTTGGGACTCGAGTGGGAGCGATGGTTCCCGACGCGCCCACTTCAATCGAGCCCATTTCCAAATAATTGGACCCGTCATAACCTCTAAATACCAAATGACCCAGGGCGTCGCCCGACAAGACAGCTGTTGGATTGGCAACCGTGCCGCGCGCTTTGGCAAAACCCACTCTGGCCGCATTGTTGTCGTCGCTGATTTGCATTGAGAGTATTCCTCGAGGGCTTGTGCCGATCGTGTCCAGCACGGTTAATTTTGTGAGCGGGTTTGTCGTTCCGATGCCGACCCCTGTGTCTGTGATAGTCATTCTCTGATTGTCTGTGGTCAGTCCGCCGGTAAAGAATTTAATTACTTGCCCAGCTGTGCCGGCATCTGTGCCTAGCGCTAAATTTCCACCGCTGCTATAGAGATACACATCGTTGGGTCCCAAGCCGTTCGACGTAGGATTAGAAACAGGGGACCATCCTGAACCCTCAACGCCAAAATCTCCAAAATGTCCCGTCAGCGCCACACCGTCATTGTCCGCTCCGACAATAAAATCCGAACTTGCAGAATCGCCCGTGTTTTGGTTTTGGTTATAAACTCCGGAAAAATTATTTATATTGTTGGACAGAGAAAGTTGTATTTGAGAATTGCCGTCAAAACCGGCGGAATTTCCTATTTGCAATTGATGATTCGCCTCATCCCATAAAAAGTTGGCATTGTCTTGTGAAAGGATTCCGGATGTTCCGGCGAATAAAATTGAACCCGGAGTCATTGTGGAGAAAGTCGGAGTGCCGGAAAAAGCGGGGGAGTTGGCAAAAACCAAAGCTCCGGTTCCAGTTTCATTAGAAACTGATAAGGTGTTTGCCGTCAGCGCCCCAGTGAAATTTCCGGCGCCGTTGACACTCAGTTTTGTTGCCGGCGAAGTTGTTCCTATCCCGACGTTGCCGAATGCGTTTACCGTCAAAGCTTCCGTGTTCCCGGCGCGAACCCTTAAAGGAAGAACAGTGGAAGAAGCTCCGGTTTGAATATTAAGCAATGCCCCGGTTCCATTGGTGGTCGCGTCGGTGGTAAGAGAAAATAAATTACTTGCTCCGGTGCCGGTGGCATAGTTAAACGCGGTGGTATGGTTGGACATGCCAAGGGAAAGATTAGCGGTTGGGTTTATCAAACTGCTCCAAGCTATTCCCAGATTCGCGATGGATGTCCAGTTGGTTGCTCCGGTGCCGTCGGTGCGCAAGATCTGATCCACCGAACCGCTTGAAGTCGGGAGTGTCATCGTCCAAGTTCCGGTCGCTGGCGCGGCATTAATCGTAACTACTCCCGAAGAAGAACCGGCCAAATTTAAGGTTGTTGAATTTACAATAGGAGAATTAGTAACGTTTCCATTAAATGTGTTTGCCGCCACTGCCCCGGTGAAATTTCCGGCGCCGGTGACATCCAAGGTAGTAGCTGGGCTCGTCGTGCCTAAGCCAAGCCTGTGGTTGGCGGCGTCATAAAAGAAATTGGCATTGTCTTGAACAAGTCCGTTCGTTCCTTGGAAAGCGACCGAACCCAAAGTCAGTCCCGGGTTTAGAACTCCGGCCACAGATCCGGTGATGGTTCCCGTTACAGTCAGATTGCCGGCCAAATTGGAATTCCCGGAAACATTCAAAGTGCCGATGGCGGAAGTGCCGGAAATTGTTTCGTCGGCAATGGTGGCGTTGCTGATATTGGCGGTGTTGGTGGTGAAAAGATTGGAAGAAAGATTGGCGGAATTAAAAATGGAACCGCCTTCAAAATTGGCCGCTTGATTGGGCACGGTGATTCCGACGGGAATGTATTGGATTGGAATCGGACCTCCCTGGATAGAAGTTGAAAAAGAAGATCCCGCTGGGCCGGCTGGACCTTGGGGGCCCATTGGTCCTGGGGGACCGGGGATGTAGACGATTTTGGTAGTGACTTTGGAATTACCACCTCCACCGCTTGAAGCGGTGACTCCTCCTCCGAAAGGAGGAGAGGATTTCGTTCCTTCCCCTCCTTGTGGAGGAGGGGTGCCAGCAGGCGGGGTGGTGATTCTTTTCCCAGAAACAACAACAGACCCACCCGAGCTTTGCCCAAGTGAGACTGTCGTGTTCCCAACTATTTTGGAATTATTCAGAGCCAAAGCTGGCGGCGGGGGAGTCGGCGGAGCCGTGATGTAATTTTTGTACGCAATCGCCAAGTCGGAAATTTTTACGGCAGGCGCGACATTTTGCGTTATTGCCACTGCCGGCGGAATAATTTCTGGCGTTGTGGTTTGAGCAACTTTGACTTGCGGCGCGCCAACGGAAACTTGAATGTAATTTTTGTAAGCAGTCGCCAGATCGGAAATTTTTGTGGCGCTGACGACATTCGGAAGGACAGCCACAACCGGAGGAACAATTTCCGGCGCCGGGTTTTGCGCGATTTTTTCTTGAGGCGCGGAAAAAGACGGGTGAACATAATTTTTGTAAGCGGCGGAAAGATCGGAGATGTTTATCGAGACAGATGCAACCCCTCCCTTGCCCTCCCCAAAGGGAAGGGTGGAATTCGAATTCTTCGCCTCCCCCTTGGGGAGGACGGGAGGGGTTGGGCTGGGTTGAGTTGTATTTCCGACGTAATTTTTATAAGCCGAAGTGAGAGAAGAAATCGTTATGGCATTAGTAATATGAAAAATTAAAAAAAACGCAAACACAAAAAACCCGGAAACCAGTAATTTTCTCACAATTATCTTGAAAGTATTTTTTCGCCTCATTTTGCTCAATAGAACCATTATATTTTACCAAATTTACCCTTGCAATAAAAGGGAAAAAGCAAGAAAAATGTGGATAACTTTTGTCGTAAAATTTATTTGGCTTCTTTAATTTTGTTAAAAGTCGCACCAATGTATATAATAGCAATCGTCATAATAAAATATGATACCGCGTACAAATAATCTCCCAAGTTGCCAGCATACCAATTATTATTATTGGCTTGATACAAAAAATTAAAATCACATACATATTGCACAATGAGTGCAAATAATAATAATAAAACTGGTTTTTTCATGATTCCACCTAAAAATTTTCTAGAAATAAAAAGCACTAGTATTGCCAGGGAAACATAAAGCGCCTGACCCAGTGGGTATCCAAAATCCAGAAAGATTGTAAGTGGGTGGGACCAGTTAAATACATAATTTTTTAAAAAAATAAAATAAGAGAATATCAACATTGTTAACGGAAACGCAACAATAAGAACTTGATTTCTGGAAGTTTTAGACGAGATTTTTAATCCAACAGCACACCCTAAAAGCCACACACCATAAATATATGTTAATATGCTGCCAAAATATCCCAAATCCCCTAAGGATGGATAGGGTGTTTCTATATTTTTAAATAAGGTGTAATAGTTATAAACTAATTGTCCAAAAGATTGTAAAAATAAACCGATGGAAAAACAAAGAATGGCCCTTCCAATTAAACTTTTGGATCCGCCCCAATATTTAGAAATGATTAAACCGAAGATTCCACCCAAAATAGACATAAACATATAGATGGCACTCCATATATTTTTTTGACTAACAAAAACCTCAGAACTAAAAGGTCTAACATTCAACCACCAAACGGTAATGATGAAAAACAACAGCACGCTAGCCTGCACCATTCTATGTTTTAAAAATTGGGTTAAGTTTTTAATCATAATATTAGCGCTTGTTATTATAACACTATTTAATAATAGCACTAGGGTAGTTTAACTGTTATGGAAAATTTTTTTAAATAAAAGCATGGAACATAAGATTCTTTACTTTCCCTCAATCCTATGATACCTAAATCTTGTTCGCAATTCATATATTTTATGTTTTTTTCATTGAGTGTTTTCGCAAGCTCATTCATTAAATAATCATTTAACCCTTTAAAAAAGGAATTGAGAGATTTTTGAAAATGTCCTAAATTATACATATCGTGAGTATCTCCAGTTACAGAAGCAGCTATTAATTTTTTTTTTGAGTAAATGCCTATTGCAAAAAAATCTATTGACTCAGAAAAATTTAAAAAACGAGAAAAAGCGGAAAATTCATTCTTAAAATAATCTTTAGGTATTTCGTTTTTGTCTAGAAGCCATTCATTAAACAGCATTACAAGCTCATTTTTAATTAAAGGGATATTTAAATCCAGAATTTTTATTTCATGTATAAATTTTTTTTTAAAAAATCTAATGTGTTTTCTTTTGGTTTCAAATTTACCACCCTTCATTTTTACTAACTTTTCTACTTCATATATGTAATCAAAATGATCCCGGTCTTCTAAAATCTTAAAACGGTTACCATCTAAACCTTTTATCGAATCTTCCGGCACTAATTTAAGCGCTGGTTCCAGGCCCTCTTTCTTGGAAAGTTCTAGCAGCGTTTCTGCCGTCTCATTGACCTTATTGTCGCCCAAAAAAGAATAAAAAGGTTTTCCATTCAGGTAGTCCGTGAATCGCACAACCAGATTGCCGTTTAGCAGAGAGAGCCGCATATCACCGTTGATATCCCAGGACCACATTGAAACAAAATCGAAATCCGAATAAGGCGGATATTTTGAGGTGAATTTTTCGACCGCTTCTTTGTCGGAAAGTTCTAGTTTTTTAAATTGTGGAAATTCTGGAATCATAAAAAAAATTCAAGACTTGCAACCTTCCCCTTACTTTTGCGATTGCATTTTCTGGTAGCTCGCGATTACTGAATCGATATAAGACCCGCTGCAGCCCGATGCCGTGATTTGATTTTTATCCAGATTATTTTGCACAAACAAACCCAGTGTGCCATAAAAATATATCTGGCTGGCGTATTTGCTTAAATCTTTTTTGTTCGGAGCGACAAATTTCACCGCATTGGGGTTGGTGTCATCCACCGCTTGCGCGATTTTAACCGGACAGGAAAGATATTGTCCCGCCAGTTTATTGCCTGTGATGTCGACAAGCGGGCTGTCGTTTGGATAAGACAATTTGAAATTGCAAACGCCTTGATTATTGGAAATTTCAAAAATTGTCGGGAATAAAGGATCAGTTAAAACACCGGTGGCCTTGTGGCAGCTTAAGGCATTTTTTCCTAAACAACTCAAAACTTGGTTTTTTTCGTAAGTTTTGGAATTTTTTAAGTCGGGAGCGGCAGTGGTTCCGCAATTAACCACTTCAGTATTTTCCGCAGAAGTGTTTTGCGAATTAGTAATGTCAAAAATTTTATTAAAATTCCAAACAGGCCAGCTGAAAGTCAAAGAAGGAAATTTGAAATGAAAAGAAGGAAAACTAAAAGTAGGCAGTTTAAAACTTGGAAATCGGAAAGATGGAAATTTAAAATTCCAGACAGGCCATTTAAAATGAAAAGACGGCAGCTTGAAGTTAAAAGAAGCCAGGCTGAAAGCGGGGAGCTTTATGGCGGGGAAAGACGCCCTCTTAAAAATGTTGGCGTAAGCGTTCCAGGAGTTGGCGGATAATTCCCTAGAGAAATCATAAGAGTCTGCTAAAAATTTCTCAGTTGAATTGAAAGAATTAACGGACAGCTCTTGCGAACTTTCCACTCCTTTATCCCAATAGGCAATTATTTGCGGGCGGTAAAGATACCAAGACAAGACAGAAAGCAAACCGACAAAAATAAACAACAAATCCCACCCAGCGGATTTTTTTATTTTTGCAGTTTTTTCTTTTTTATATTCTAAAAGTTCCGTGGTAACCATAAAAAAATTAATATTGGAAATCAAGTTTTACTTCTGTAAAATTTTTCTAACTAAAAGCTTCTCTATTATACCAAAAAAGCTCTATGAAAGGAGGTTCTAAAAGAGAAAATGTGGATAACTTTTTACATTGTAAAATATTTTTGCAAAATAGGCAAAAATAAACTAGTATGTCTAAGTGCGCTGAAAAATTGAACATGCCGTTATAGCTCAGGTAGTAGAG
>JBAPNK010000075.1:0-5903 GCA_049279095.1 Minisyncoccia bacterium | reverse complement strand
GGTAATCCGCCATACAACGACACAACTTCCATAATTCGTAATTCTATAAAAAATGTTTCTGTCCAAAATCGAATTGATTTTGATATAAAAACTAGGGACTTGGGAATGTCCTTTTTGCTTTCTTATAACAAGCTTCAAGCGGATTTCGTTTGTGTTTTGCATCCGCTATCTTATCTGATAAAAAAAGCAAATTTTGCCTTGCTCTCAAAATTTGCCGAAAATTACAAATTGATTGACGGAATTATTATCAGCAGTCACGAATTTTCCGACACCTCTCGCGGAATGGCTTTTCCTATCCTGATAGCTCTTTATAAAAAAGATAAGACGGGAATGACCTATGATTATATTCAAAATTATCAGTTCAAAATAAAAGATGATGGTTTTTTCCGGTTAAAAGATTTTGACACAATAGTCAACTATGTTCAAAAATATCCGAACGGAAAATATTTAAATAAAAATGATAAACCGGTGGCAAAATTTTGGACTCTGAGAGACATAAACGCGCTCAAAAGAAACCGAACTTTTATTGATTCCGACACCTACAATACGGTTTATATTTTGATGGAAAAACTTCCGTATTATTGTTATATTGATATTTTTAAGCAATACGCGGGTAAAATGCCGTATTTTATTGGAAACTGCGATGTGATAATTGACAATGAAAAATTTAATGAAATAAAAGAATGTTTTATTGCAGAGAGTGTTCACACAAATCTTATTTTAAAAAACAGATTTAAATTTAGAGAAATTCCCGACGCTAAATTGAAAATAGATAATTATTTTAAAGAATTATTAGGAACTAGATTGGGAGAAAAACATGTCAAAAATTTTAATTAAAGAACAAGAACATAAAATTGAAGTGCCGATTTTATTGACTGCTGTCAGTGGAAAGATTCGTGTCAAAAATCGTTCCATGGTGAATGAATACGGAACGCCGGTTGCAGTTAAGCAAAACAATTTTGCTTTGAGCAACTACATTGAATGGCAAATCGGCTACGATGTTGTTAAAAAGGAAATTGAAAAGTTCTCGGAGTCATCATTACCAGAGACCGAATTTACTGGCGCAAATGGAAAAGTTAAAGCGCTTTATGAATTGTCAGAGTATATTTGGTATTTTTATAAATGGGGCGTTGTATCCAAAAAAGAATTAGAAGATGTTATCGTTTATCTAAATTTAATACAAGACCATAATTTGATTGATAAAAATACCGAGTTGCAAATTGACCGTAGCCACCCAATAGCAAAAAATATAAATGGATTTGATTTTGAATATACCCAGGTTAAATATCCTCTTTTAATTCACAAATTTAATGGATACGAAATAGTCACCGAGATAAAAATTACCGAAAAGCAGCGCGCAGTCGGTACACAGCCGATGCTATATTTGTGTTTTCCGATTACAGAACTGAAAACAAAAACCACGTTAATCGGAAGAGTTGCCGAAACAAAAGAAATTGCCTATTTTGAGATCACAGAAAACAATATTAAAGTATTTATGGAAATGCTAAAAATGTTTGGCACTTTGTCTAAGAATCATAAACATGATATTTTGCAAATTATAAATACGATTTTGGAATAATTTAGCAGCAACTTTAATTAAGCACTTGTAAGTAAAAAGGTTCCAACTTCGCATCACAGCCTCCGCCTTGAAAAAAAATATTATTTTGTGCTATACTTAGAAAATGGACGCGAATGAAAAAATAACTTGGTCGGCGCTGGAATACGAAGACAAAGAGCGAAGCCAAGATTGGTTTTGGGCGCTCGGCATTATCGTCGTAACCAGTTCCATCGCCGCGATTATTTTCAGCGACTATTTTTTCGCGGCTCTGCTCGTTCTCTCTGGACTGATGCTCGGATTTTTCGCAATCAAAAAACCGGAAATGATTCAATACGAATTGAGCGACTCCGGACTGCAAATCCGAGACCGTTTTTATCCTTATGAAAACATAAAATCTTTTTGGGTGCAAAGCGCGAACGGAAACACCGCAATCAAACCCCTGCTCTTTGTCCACTCCGAAAGAATTTTTATGCCGATTATCACCATTCCGATTGAAGAAGGTTTAGCGGAAACAATTCACGCGATAATGCTCCAAAAAAATATTCCGGAAAAAGAAATGCGCGAGCATCCATCGGAAAAAATAATGGAGGTGCTGGGATTCTAAAAATAGACTTTTTTTTGAAAACTGCTAATCTAAAGAAAGTAAATGCCTTCGTCGTTCAATGGATAGGACGCAACTTTGCGGAAGTTGTGATGCAGGTTCGATTCCTGCCGAGGGCACATTGACTTTTCTATATAAAATGCTATAATTAGAAAATGTTGCGTAAAGTAATTAAATTATGCGGAATAATTCTTTTGGGAGTCGGCTTGTTCGCCGCCAGCCCTTTTATTTCATATGCGCAATATTATCAAAACGCCACCGTTTCGACCATAAACGCAACCGATATCACCCCAACCAATGCCACCTTTAACGGCAATGTCAATTTGGGCGGACTAACCGGCAGCGCCTGGTTTGAATACGGCACCGATTTGAATTTCGGAGAAACTACCACTCTGGACGGTTTCAATTGGAGCGGCGGATACAGCGGAAGTTACAGCACTAACATTTCCGGATTGACCGCCAACACCGTTTATTATTTTCGCGCCGTGGCGCAAAATGACCAAGGCCGAGTTTACGGAAATGTCGTTTCTTTCACCACCGACTTTTCCACCGATGGAAACAACAATCTCAATTCCCCGACTGCGATCACCACTTCC
Source organism: Minisyncoccia bacterium (assembly GCA_049279095.1). GTDB lineage: Bacteria > Patescibacteriota > Minisyncoccia > Phycocordibacterales > UBA9973 > UBA9973. The sequence continues at coordinate 3,148 of JBAPNK010000075.1, read as the reverse complement.
GGAACGATTTTAACGGATAACGCCGCGCAATTTAACGCGCTTATTTTGACCGGCAACGCCGAGAATGCCGACTCGTGGTTTGAATGGGGCGCGACTCCCGCTTTGGGCAGTCAAACAGTTTCTATTCCCCTTTCCGGCGCGCCGGCGATCCGGCACACCAACACTATTACCGGGCTTTTACCCGGCACAAAATATTATTTTCGGGCGGTGGCAAAAAATTCTTTCGACCAAAGCGACGGCGACATTTTGAGTTTAACGACCGGCGGTTCGGCGCAAAATTCAATCGGACAGAGCTCGCCAAGTCAAACCAATATTATAAACAAAACAACCGGCACCGATACAACGACGATAGATAAAAATGCAAATGAAAATTCCGCCGCCTCGGTTTTGGGCGCGAATGCCGCAGGCGCCGATTCATTTTTTCCGGTCAACTTGTTCGGCTGGCTGCTTTTGGCGATTTTGATTATTGTGTTGATTGCCCTAAGCAAGCACGCGTACCGTCAGTTTAAAAAGTAATTTATGTTATATTTAAATAATGTCCGACGAGGAAATTATTTATTTATATAAAAACGGCGACGAGGAAGCTTTCAAAAAATTGATCGATCGCTACACCGCGCCGCTTTATAACTTTGCCGCGCGCACGGCCGGCCGCAACGACGCGCCGGATATCGTGCAGGAAGTTTTCGTAAAAGTTTGGAAGCATATCCATCGTTTCGACGCGACGAGAGCCAGTTTCAAAACTTGGATTTTTACCATTGCCAAAAATACCGCCACGGATTTTTTAAGAAAGAAAAAAAGTCTGTTGTTTTCGGATCTAAATAATCCGACTAGGTCGGACCTAGTCAATGACAATTTTTTTGAAGAAAATATACCAGATGAAAATTTGTTGCCCGATTTGGCTTTGCAAAAATTGGAGGACAATAAATTTTTAAACAAAACGATGGAAAAATTGCGTCCCATTTATCAAGAAATTTTAGCGCTTCATTATCAAGAAGAAATGACTTTTGAAGAAATTGGAAAAGTTTTGGCCAAACCGCTAAACACCGTCAAAAGCCAACATCGCCGGGCGCTTTTGGAAATGCGAAGGATGCTAAATGCAACCCCTTAGATTGGGTCCCTATCCCAATCTAGTCCCCCTTGTCAGGGGGACTTTTGAAATTCCCTACTCCTACTTAAACCTTGACATCCTGTAGCACAATTTGCTACACTTGAAATATGAGAACAACTTTAAACATTTCAATGCCAACCGCGCTAAAGCGTGAAGTGGAAAAAGAAGTTAAGGATGGAAACTATGCTTCTGTCAGCGAGTTTTTTAGGGACGCCGTAAGAAGCTGGAAAGATGAACAGCTTATTAGAGAAATTCAGGAAAGTCAGGCGGAAATAGCTCGCGGCGAGGGTAAAATTTTAAAATCCTTGGCTGATTTGGATTAAAATATTTATGCGGATAATTTATTCTTCAAAATTTGAGCGGGAATACAGAAAACTAAGTCCTGAATTAAAAGCTTTTGCCAAAAAGAAAGAAAAAATTTTTAGAAAAAATCCATTCGCCCCCGCGTTGGAAACTCATAAACTCTCCGGAAAGTTATATCCCAATTGGGCTTTTTCTATTTCGTATGGTTATAGAATTATTTTTGAATTTGCATCGGAAAAACTAATTTATTTTCACTCTGTTGGTGATCACGATATTTACAAATAAAATATCCGAGCAAGGACTACCCTTACTCAACTGCCAAAAACGACTAGGTCTTGCCTAGTCGTTTTTGGGGATAACTGTTAATTAGATTGCACTAATATCATTAACCGGAGAAGGAATGGTGGTTATACCGTAAACGCCGGCGCTGATTTTATTTCTTTTGGGTTTGGACCATATCTATTTTGTCCTTGAGTAGAATCAATAACAAAGAAAATTAAAAGAACGATATGACCAAAAAGAGGAAAAAAAGACATTAGAAGCCACCACCCGCTACGATTAGTGTCGTGAAGTCTTCTGACTGCGACAGCAACGAAAGGGATTATTACTAATAATGTATAAATTGATATTAGAACATCAAACAAATTTATTACTTTAATACCCAAAAACTGATCAAGAACAGCAAAAAGAATAAAGAAAAATGCATTAAAAAACAAAAACATCCAATATTCTTTTCTACCTGCTCGCCCGTTAAAATCCGCGTACTTGTTCAAAACACTTTTCATTTTTTCCAATAGTTAGTTAACAGTAAGCGTCACTGGTATATTGATTGATGACCCAGTAAAATTACCTGCGATCGTAATGCTCCCATTATAAGTTCCCGAAGAAAGCGCGGAGGAATTTATATTGACATAAAAATTTGAACCGTTGTATGTAGAGTAAACTCCTCCGACTAAATTAGTTGATAGCCAGCTTTGATTAGAAGAAACTGAGGTTATCCAGGCGCCTGAAGCACTGGAAACATTTGTAGTGAAAACTTGAGAAACGGGATTTGCTCCGCCTTGGGTTGCACTAAAGTTGAATGAGGCTGGAGAAACAGAAACCGAAGGCTGAGTAGATGTTGGAGTTGTAGTTGAACTTACCAGTGTCATCACCGGCGAAGGCACAGCGGTCAAAGTTTGGGTACAAGAGCCGAAAGCGCTGGTGCACATGGTAGTCGTGGTGCCATTGCTGGTAAATTTAATATATTCAAGAGCAATACGCGAAGTGGATCCGGAAGGAATACCATTAACACCTACTCCGGGGTAAGAAATATATACATCTTGATTAATTCCTGAACCATTATTCGGCGCCAAAATATTTAGCCCGGTCGCATCAGCAACACCATTCACGACTGCAGCTGATACGCCACCGACAGAGATTGAGCTTACTGTGTTTGTGTCAGTTACAGAAAATTTTAATTCGGTAATGGTTGCCGTTCCGCCGGAAGCAACAAAGTTGTAAGTGGCTTTTGAAAGATTGGGCGATCCATTGATTCCAACAGGAGCGGTTTGCGAAGCGGAGGACATTGGAATATTCAGAGTCGGCAGAATGGTGACGGAAGTTTGGGCTGAAACGGTGGTTGCGTTAACAGTCAAATTAACTGTAACATTTTGTGTAGGGAAATTACCACTGAAAGCTATATTACCACTATATGTTCCAGGAGATAAACTGGCAACGGACGATCCTAGGAACACA
>JBAPNK010000074.1:0-2064 GCA_049279095.1 Minisyncoccia bacterium | reverse complement strand
GCACAAATCTCTTTTCACCACTCAAGGTTATATCAATAAACCAAGAGCCAATTTTTTCTTTTGAAGATAATGGCAGACCAATAAATGTATCACTGGATAATTTTTTTAACACAAGAACGGGTCTTCTAAAAATAATTCCCTTGCCACAAGACTCTTTGGCCACATTTAAACCCACAGACATCCACCAGATTTCCCCTTCTTTGAAGAAGAATTTATTTTCTTTTTTATCTAATTCTTTTTTTATTTTATTCCAAGCGTCAAAATCTTTTTGCATTTTATAATTATAGCATTTTTAATACACCTCCTGCTGATAACATTTCTCGCAATAAACAATCTCCGGTCGGTCGGGCGCATAAGATGTTTCAAATTCTATCTCACATTTTTTTGCGCCATGAAAATGATTCTTTTTATCGCACATGCAAGTCCGATGATAAAGTTTCGGAAGATTAACTTTTTTAAATCTTTCCTGGTGCCGGCATTCAAAACATTTCCGTGGCAAAGGCAGATTAAATCGTTTCAAAAAAATTAGTTCATTTTCAATAATTTTATAAGGTCTCTTACAGGATTCGCACTCAATAATAAAATCCAAAACATTTTCACTGGCATTCTTGACGTGATCCGGTAAATCTTTGGCGACAATGTTGGCTTTGTATTCCGGTTTTTCTTTTTCAATATATTTATAACCATTAGTTAAAATTTCTTTTTCAGAAAGCGGAAAATGATCTTGGGAAACAGTTTCGTTGTATCCGAAAGGAGAAATTTCTATCGGAAAATATTCACCGTATTTATAAATTCTTCCTTTTTTATCAATGTAGGGAATTTTATTCATCTGCTCAATGATTTCCGTTCGCAATTTTTCAAAATCCTCTTTGGAATATTGCTTGTTCAGAATGCAATAATTTCTGTTACGCAGACCGATACAACCAAAAATATTATTGCAACCATGACAATTAATGCAATACTCGGCATTTAAACATTCCCAAACCGTCAAGGTAAAAAGTTGTCTCGAGCCATTCACGCCGGAATCCATTCCTTCGTAAAGCAATTCTGTATTAACTCCGGTGCCATATCCGTCATAACTGTCTTTTAAACCATCGAGAGAATTAATGATAAATTTGCAATCTTTTATTTCATTTTGCACCGCAAAACAATTCTGGCAATTAGCGCAATGAACAATATCATTTCCGGAAACATTGGTGGAGTTTATAATATTGGAAAATCTTCTGAAAGCTTTAAGTTTTAACTTTTCAAATTTTTCTTTGGCTTTTTTGAAATTTTCAAAACTGCCGATATCCAATTCTTTCAGTTTTTTATTATATTCTTCCCTAGTTAATTGCACATTCCACAGGCAATTAGATTTATTTCTAAGCGATGTACATCCGAAACAGTTGATGCAATTCTTGCAATCATAAAGAAAATAAGAGCTGGTGCAAGAATCGGCGTCTTGCGAGAAAAAAGTTTCATAGCATTTATTGGACGAAACATCATCAAAACAAAATTCGCAATGGGTAGCCGTGAACATATCCATTGAATCTTTGCAATTATTGGAACGGGAAGCGTAGAGCATATTTTCTCCCGCCCAAGAAGCGGACACTAAATATGAATTCCGAAATTCGCCGATATAGTTGCCATAAAAAGTATTCACGCACTTGCCGATATAAAGATTCGGGTGCGGAACTTTCTCCAGCAACTCGCGAAATTGCGCGAAAAAAGATTTTTTGAAATCATATTGCAAGCCGTAATCAGTCGGATCCCATTTATCGCTCCACCAAATATCCCTCTCGTAAACAATAAATGGAGAATCGGCGGAAAAACAGCTGATCAAGCTTTTGCCGGTTTTAGCGCATTTGTTTCGGTGCAGTGTTCGTTCGTTGCGCCAAGCCATTCGCCTTTGCATTCGGCACTCCGAACAAAAACTCGGCGGGGGCACTTTGATTTTTTCGTAAAAATTAAAATCCTCCGGCTCGATAACGAAATTTTTTTTACAATTTTGGCAGATTTTATTTTCGCTTTTTGTTTCCATAATTTTTCATTCTAAAATTCTATAGATTATTGGAATAATGT
>JBAPNK010000073.1:0-13739 GCA_049279095.1 Minisyncoccia bacterium | reverse complement strand
TTGCCTCGCCAGCTCTGGACACGAACCTGCATGTGTAATAAAGAAAACCATTTACACGGAGCCGAAAAATGCGAAGTGGAGTTTGAGACGAGTTACGCGCCGGAGCGACCGGAGATTGTTTATTGCGAGAAATGTTATCAGCAGGAAGTTTATTAGGTATTATCAAATTTGACGACCGGACAAAAGTGATAACATAAAAAATTTTTCGTATCTATGATTGAAATTAAAGATTTATTATCCAGATTCAACAATATTCTTCTCGGAGAAGAGGGGAAAAAAGAAACTATTAGAAAAATTATTTCTGAGGTTATAAAAGTAGAAATAAAATCTGAAGATATTAAAATAAAAAACTGCACAATTTATTTGAATATCAAGCCCATTTATAAAAACGAGATTTTCATCAAACAGGAAAAAATTTTTACAAAATTACAGCAAGCTTTTGGTAAAAAAACACCTACTGCGCTACGCTAAACGATGAATCCGTTTCGGTATTGTTATATACCGTATCATAAACGATGACTTTCAAGTCGTTGCTACTTTGCAAGTTTCCCAAATCCGAAGGCGTAAAAGAAAAATCAAATGGCGGTTCCACGGTTTGCAAATAAACGCCGTTGATAAAAATGTCCATTTTTAAGAGAGGATAAACGCTGGAGCTGGATATTTTTAAGTTTATTTTTTTATCGGGCGGATAAATTGTGGCATTGTCCGGTTCGATAATCGAGACCGCCGGTTTGTTTTGTTCGATGTGGATATCATCCGTTTGGGTCGGTTTGTCAGCGAGGGTGACGACTGGATATTTATTTTTATTCTGCGCCCACCAATTCTGCACCGGGATTTCCCAATGATCGAATTGCGGATCGCTCTCCGGATCGGCGGGCGCCGGCCCCAAGATGTTGTTTTTGTCCACCCAATACAAAATGGAATGCACATTGGTGATTACTTTTTCTTCCAGAGTTTCCTTGGGGGTGTTTTCGGTGGCCAATTTTCCGGAAATTTTATCAATGAAAAAATTTTCGCCGCCTTGCCAAAATCCGCGCAAGACCGGCTTAACTTGCGTCGGATCCACTTCCAGATTCGGTTTTTCAAAACTTTCATTCGGTAGTGTTGCCAGGGCGGCCGTCATAAATTTATTCCAGATTGGCCCGGCGACAGCGACCCCGCCGCTTTTCATCGGAGTGTCGTCATTATTGCCCGCCCAAACGCCCACGACCAGAGAAGGAGTATAACCAATTGTCCAAGCGTCCTTGTCGTTATTGGTGGTTCCGGTTTTGACGGCGACATCTCTTCCGGGAATATACAGGGCCGAATCAACTCCGAAAGTCGGTTCGCGCGCCTTTTCGTCCGACAAAATATCGGAAATGGTCAGCGCGGTGTTTTTGGGCAGAACTTGCTGTTCATTCGGAGCATATTGTTCTAAAATTTTTCCGGTTAAATCCTGCACCTCCAAAATTCCGGTGTCCGGATCTCGGGCTCCGTCATTGGCAAAAACTCCATAAGCGGAAGTCATATCCAGCAGCGAAACTTCTCCGCCGCCGATGACCAAAGTCAATCCGTATTGTCCGGCATCGCCGAGCGTGCTGATGCCCATATTTTGCGCGGTTTGCAGAGAATTTTGTTCTCCGGTCAGATAAAAAAGCTGGACCGCCGGAATGTTGATGGATTGCGCGAGCGCGTCGCGCAGAATCATCGGTCCGCGATATTTTCCGTCAAAGTCTTGTGGCATATAACAATCGGACTGGTTGTGCCCCGGCAAAGCTTTGCCGTCCGCGTCGCAGGTTGTTTGAAATTCAGTCGGCAGATCAAACAGCGCGGTGTCCGGAGTAAAACCTTCGTTGAAAGCGGTGGCGTAAATGAAGGGCTTGAAAGAAGAGCCCGGCTGGCGCGTGGCGGTGGCCACATTGAAGTTTCCGTCAATCGTTTTGTCGAAATAATTTCTGGACCCGACCATCGCCAAAATTTGTCCGGTTTTCGGATCAATGGCGACCAAGGCGGCGTTGGAGGCATTCCATGTTTTTTCGTTTTGGAGCGCGCCGTCTTGCACGATTTGCTCCGCTTGCGCCTGCAAATTGGCATCGAGGGTGGTAATGATTTTTAATCCGCCATTGTCCACCAAATCGCTGCCGTATTTTTGTTCCAGATAATCTTTAATCCAGAAAACGAAGTGCGGCGCGCGAATGCCCATCGCGGCTTGCGGAGCGAAAACCACTTTTTCGTTTTTGGCGTTGCCGTATTCCGTTTCCGTGATTAATTTAAGGTCCAGCATTCTTTGTAGCACCAAATTTTTTCTGGCAATCAATTTGTCCATGTTTTTCCCGTAAGGCGAGAGCGTGGTTGGGGACTGCGGAATGGACGCTAAGTAAGCGGCTTGCGCCAAGTCCAAATTGGACGCGTCCACATTAAAATAGGTCTTGCTGGCGGCCTCGATGCCGTAGATATTTCCTCCGTAAGGAATTGCATTCAGGTAATCTTCTAAAATTTCGTCTTTCGACAAAGAATTATCTATTTTGATCGCCAGCACCCATTCTTTTATTTTTCGAATATAACTTTTATCTTGAGTTAAAAGAGTGTTTTTTACCAATTGCTGGGTAATGGTCGATCCGCCTTGAATTTTTCCGCCGCCGAAAATATTGGCCAGCGCGGCTCGGATTATGGAAGTGAGGCGGATTCCTCCTTCGCTGTAAAATTCGGAGTCCTCAATGGCAATAGTCGCATTTTTAATGTTCGGGCTCATTTGGTCGAGCGGAATGTCGGTTCTTTTGATATCTTGATTCAAGTTGTAAAGCAGAACTTGCCCGGTGCGATCATAAATCTGCGTGGAGTTGGTTATTTTTCGGTCGGCGAAAGAATGAAAATCCGGAATTTTCAGAGAAGCGACAAGAAAAATAGCTGTTCCGGCCACGACAACCAAAATGCCGGCCAAAAGTAAAATTAAATTTTTCCAGAACCTTTTGTTTTTCAGCATTTTCCTCACCCTTTAATCATAACAGAAAGTGTGATATTATTCGAGTATGAAAGTGATTACCGATGAAAAAAAAATAGAAGAAGTTTTGACCAGATCTGTCAGTAAAATTTATCCCTCCAAAGAAATGCTCAAGAGTGTGTTGCTTTCAGGCAAGCAAATGCGTATTTATATGGGGATAGATCCTACCGCAACCTATGCCCATATTGGACATTCAACAAATTATATTTTGCTTAAAAAATTTCACGATCTTGGGCATAAAATTATAGTTTTGATCGGCGATTTTACCGCTCGCATTGGCGACCCAAGCGATAAAACCGCATTGCGTAAAAAACTTTCAACAGAAGAAGTGAATAATAACTTAAAAACATTCAAAAAACAAATCGGAAAAATTATTGATTTTAATGATCAAAAAAATCCTGTCCAGATTGTGTTTAATTCAAAATGGCTCGCGAAATTGTCTTTTGAAGAAGCGATGGATCTGGCTTCAAATTTTACCATGCAACAAATGATGGAACGAGACATGTTTGAAAAAAGAATGAAAGAAAACAAGCCGATATATATGCATGAATTTTTCTACCCGCTTATGCAAGGGTATGATAGCGTTGCACTCAATGCAGATATTGAAATAGGCGGAACAGATCAGACTTTTAACATGTTAGCTGGCAGAATTTTGGTCAAAAATTTGCAAGGACGAGAAAAGTTTGTAATCACCACGACTCTTCTTGAGAATCCAATAACAAAAGAAAAATTAATGAGTAAAAGTTTAGGAACCGGCGTAGGGCTAGATGAAAAACCGGATTCGATGTATGGAAAAATCATGGCCCAAGCCGATGTGAATATTCCGCAATTATTTACCGACTGCACCTATGTTTCAATGGACGAAATAGATAAAATAAAAGATGATCTAAAAAATAACCAAGTAAATCCTCGCGACTTAAAAATGAAATTAGCTCATGAAATCGTAAAAATGTATCACGGCGAAAAAAAAGCCGAAGAAGCGCAGGAGAATTTCATCAGCACTTTTCAAAAAAAAGAAATTCCGGAAAAGATGGAAGAGATCAAAATAAAAACAAGGGAATTGCTAAGCGAAGTTTTGGTGAAAAATAAAATTTTAACTTCCAAAAATGAGTGGCGTCGGCTGGTTTTGGAAAACGCTATTCATGATTTAGCTGAAAATAAAAATATCACGGATGCGAACTTCAAAATTTCCCAAAATTTAACTTTAAAAATCGGCAAAAAGAGATTTGTGAAAATTTTGGTCTAGTGGTACCTGTCATCCGGATCCTCCAAGCTGTCTTCGTCTTCGACTGTTTCCAAAGGATCCATATCCGCGTCATCATCATTCATTTGAAAACCGCTTTCGTTTAATTCTTCTTCATCGTCCATAAAAAAATAATTTTTTGAAATTACTTAATAATGCCTACTTTGTAGCAAAATCTAAAAAACTTGGCAATAGAAAATGTGGATAACTAAAATTTAAGATGCGCGAAAGCAGTGAGCGCGATGGCTATCGCGTCCAATTCGTCATCGGATGTTTTTTGATTGTCTGTTTTTACCAAAATTTTAACCATTTTCATTATCTGATTTTTATCGGCTCGGCCGTAGCCCGTCGTGGCAATTTTTATTTGCAGAGGCGTTGCTTCAAAAATTTGGAGTCTTGCTTGGGCGGCTTCATAAATCACCACTCCGCGCGCTTCGGCGACGCGCATTACCGTTTTTTGGTTGGTATTTAAAAATAAAGTTTCAATAGCCAACACTTCCGGCTTAAATTTTTCTATTGCTTTTTTAACTTCTTCGCCAATTAAAAATAATCGTTCGGAAAATTCCAATTTTGCCGAAGTTTTGAAACACTCGGAAAAAATTACGGCTTCCTTCGACACGCCGGAGTTTTTAACGAAGGCGGTTTTGTCCGATTTTTCTAATACAGCGATACCCAGTCTTTCGTATCCTGGATCTATACCTAAGATTCGCATAAAGATATTCTAACATTTTTTATTTTTTATTCCGCATTTGTATAAACCTCTTGCACATCATCATTTTCTTCCAATTCTTCTACCAATTTATCCAAAAGTTCCAAGTCTGTATCAGACACGGGCACGAGCATATTCGGTTTCCAAATTATTCCCTCCGGAGTTTTTTCTTTTTGAAATCCCCATATCACCGAGCCTATGCCGCCTAATGCAAAATTATTTTTTGAGAGTATGTGTTTTATATCTTGCGCCGTTCTGTTTTTGCTGTCGGTCAGTGTTTCAATAATTATGCCCACACCGCCCGGACCATATGTCTCGTAAGTAATGGCATCCATATGCGCTCCCGGCTCACTCGCTTTTTTGATCGCTCGCTCGATATTTTCTGCTGGCATGTTTACCTTTTTCGCTTTTTCAATTGCCGAGCGAAGTCCTGGCGAATCTTTGCCGTTTGACAATTTGGCTTCCACGGAAATAAAGCGCACCAATTTGGAAAAGATTTTACTTTTCTTGGCATCGGTGACACCTTTTTGTCTTTTGATTTGTGTCCATTTATTGTGGCCTGACATATTGTTGTATTTTGTCCCCCTGATAAGGGGGATTTAGGGGGTTGCATTTTATAAAAGTTTTTTCTGTAAACTCTCCGGCAATTCAAAATCCAAATGCTCATAAGCTTTTTGCGTGGCAACGCGTCCGCGGGCAGTGCGCTCGAGCAAGCCGAGCTGGATTAAGTACGGCTCGATGACTTCTTCGACAGTGGCTTCTTCTTCGGACATCGCCGCGCCGATGGTTTTTAAGCCCACTGGTCCGCCGCTAAATTTTTCAATCAATATCTCTAAAAATTTTCTATCAGAACCATTTAGTCCGATTTCATCTATGGCGAGCATATTCAGCGCGTCTTTGACGGTTTTTTGATCGAGGTTTTGTTTGTCGGTTTTTTTGCTGACTTGAGCGAAATCCCGGCACCGTTTCAAAAAATAATTCGCGGCGCGCGGAGTAAAACGGCTTCTTTTGGCGATTTCTTTCAATGCTTCTTCTTCCAATTTTATATCCAAGAGTTTAGCTGATCTTTCCACAATTTTCGCGATTTCTTCGTTGGAATAAAATTCCAAGCGAAAAACTCCGCCGGAAAAACGGGAACGGAGCGGAGAAGATACCAAAGCCACGCGCGTGGTTGCCGCAATTAAAGTAAAAGGCGGCAAATCGAGCTGAATCGTGCGCGCCGAGGGACCTTTGCCGATGATGATGTCTAAAACGCCGGATTCCATCGCCGGATAAAGTATTTCCTCTACCATTTTATTCAGCCGGTGGATTTCGTCGATAAAAAGAATGTCACCGGGGGCGAGATTAGTCAGAATTGAAGCCAAGTCGCCGACTTTTTCAATCGCCGGTCCGGAAGTGATTTTCATCTGCCTGCCGGTTTCCTTGGCGATCAAATGCGCCAGCGTAGTTTTACCCAATCCCGGCGGTCCATAAAAAAGAATATGTTCCGGAATATGTCCGCGTTCTTCGGCCGCGCGCAATAATATTTTCACATTGTCTTTTATGTGTTTTTGGCCGATATATTCGTCCCAACGGGTCGGGCGCAAGGTTTGATCCAGAAGAATGTCTTCCGTTTTGCTTGTCCCGTCCCGGCGCTGTTCCTTTTCTTTACCACTTGACATTGGTTTCATAATATGCTATATTGCTTATGTTGACGCGTTTATTCACAGAGTATCAACATAGCTATCAACATTATAGCATTTACGCTGTTTTGTATATAGTATAATAGTGTAAGAGAGTATTAATCTCTAAGCAATCAGCCATCGGTTATACGAATTTGCGTAGGACGCTCTGGTACTTTAATTAGTTCACTGGGACTATCCTATAATACTTTGTTACTCTCGGGGCCCAGCTCCGAAAGGATTGTTTAGAGATTAATGCTTTTTTTATTCATACAGCTCCGGATGCGTGCCGATGTTGGAAAAAATAACTGTAGTTTCATTAGCGTAATGAAATAAAATTCTATAATCACCAGTTACATTAAAACTTCTTTCATTTTTATGTTCGCCTGAAAGAGCGTGATTATTCAAGATTGGATTAGACGGATTTTCTATAAAAAGCTTAATTCTTTCTTGGGCTTTTTTTTGCACAAATTTATCTTTCTTCTTGAAAGATTTTTTAAAATTATCGTTAGATATTATTTGGAGCATAAATTAAGCTAGAAGATATTTCTCAAAATCCTCATAATTTTTATAGATTGTATAATTTCCAGTCTTTACTATTTTATGAGCTTCCTCTATGTTTTTTCTTGTTTGCGCATTAGGAATTTCCGGTGTTGAAAATTCCAATCTTTTTTCGGTGATAAACTTTCTCAATAAACCATTTATAGCCGCCGAAAGGGTAAGCCCCATTTCGTCTGCGGTTTTCATCGCCTCTTTTTTAATCTTCGGATCTATATTTAAATTTATAATTGCATTATTATTCATATATATAATATATACTTAACATATATATAAGTCAAGTTTATTCCTCGCTCAAATCCACCACGCTGGCCACTTCTTCAAACGAAGTGATGCCGTTTAACATTTTCACCAAGCCGTCTTGGCGCATGGAAAGAATGCCTTGCGTACTGGCGACTTTTTTGATTTCTCGCTCGCTAGGATTTTCCGGCATAATTTTTTCGATGGCGGCATCAGTTTTAATCGCTTCGAAAATCCCAAGTCTGCCTTTGTAGCCAGTGCTGTTGCATTTATCGCATCCGACTGCCGCATAGAGTTTGATCGGCGCTTCGGGATTAATTTTATAATCTGAAATTTTTTTGCCTTCGGCGGTCATTCCTTCAATGATTAACTTTAGAACCGCTATTTCTTTTTCGGTGGTTGTTTTTTCTTTTTTGCAAAAAACGCAAAGCTTGCGAACCAATCTTTGCGCGATGGAAAGAGACAAAGCCGACACTAAAATTTTTGGATTGACTCCGAGGTCTATCAGGCGGGGAATCACGCCAGCGGCGTTATTGGTATGCAAAGTGGAAAAAACGATGTGGCCGGTCAAAGCCGATTGCACTGCCGTCTCCGCAGTTTCTTTATCGCGGATTTCTCCGACCATCACCACATCCGGATCTTGGCGGAGCGCCGAGCGCAAACCCTCGGCAAAAGTGTAGCCCTTGTCGTCCTTGGTTTGGGTTTGAGTAATGCCGGGCAGATGGTATTCAATCGGATCTTCAATGGTGATTATTTTTATCTCCGGCGAATAAATTTTTCGCAGAAAAGCATAAAGCGTGGTGGTTTTTCCGGATCCGGTCGGACCGGTGACCAGAATCATTCCGTTCGGTTTAGTGATTTCTTGTTCAATGATGGAAAAAAGGGCCGGCTCGATTCCCAATTCTTCCAGTTTGACCTGGATGGATTTCGGATCCAAAATACGCATCACGATTGATTCGCCGTAAGCGCCGGGAATCATTGAAGCGCGGATGCTGATTTCTTCTTCTCCTTCTTCGATGTTAAAACGGCCGTCTTGCGCTATGTTGGAAGTTAATTTCATTCCCGACAAAAGTTTGATGCGCGAATTGAGCAGTCGATACACATCCAGTCCGAAAAAATTCACTTCTTGCAAAACGCCGTCAAGACGCAGTCGCAGACGACTACGGTCTTTTTCCGGTTCGATATGAATATCAGAAGCCTTGATTGCGATTCCGCCGGCCAAAATTATTTCGAGCAAACGAGAGATTTTATGAATCTTATTTTCCTCCAGCACTTCCGTAACCATTTTTTGAATATCCTGTATTTTTTCTATTTTTTTGGCTGTTTCCCGCAAGATTTCTCCGGAAATATCAATGCCTCCGATTCTAGAACTTTCCGCCATGGAAATTTCTTTATAACGATCCCAAACTTTATTCAGGCTGGCGGTGGACGCCATATAAAAAGAAGGAATCAAGTTTTTTCTTTCCAAATCATCGGTAAGTTTTTTCTTCAAATCATCCGACGGAGAATGCAAAGCTATAAAAATATTTTTCCCGAAAAGTTTGAACGGCGCGACTTTCAGCTCCCGCGCGTCTGCCTCCGGTATCGCCCGCAAAGCCTCGTTATCGATGCCCAAGCGATACAAGTCAATATACGGCAAACCATATTTTGATTCCGCCAAAGTCGCCACCAAAACTTCTTCTTCCTGTTTGTGAATTTCTTCCAGCTCCTTGTTTTGTTTTTCATCGTCAAAGTGTGTTGGCATAAACAAATTATAGCTCATAATGCTATAATTAACAAAATGAAAAATGAGACCAAAACCTTAGTCTTGCTCGACGCGCACGCTATAATCCATCGCGCTTATCACGCCTTGCCGGAATTTTTATCGAGCAAGGGCGAGCCGACTGGCGCTTTGTATGGACTCGCCAGCATGCTGATGAAAATCATCACCGACTTGAAGCCGGATTACATAGTGGCTTGTTATGATTTGCCGCAAAAAACTTTTCGGCACGAGGCCTATGACGGATATAAAAAAGGACGAGCCAAAGCGGACGAGGCACTCGTTTTGCAACTGAAAAATTCTCGACAGATTTTTGAGGCTTTTAATATTCCAATGTATGATGCTCCCGGTTTTGAAGCGGATGATATTTTGGGGACGATTGTGGAGAAATTCTACCCCCACCCGGCCTCCCCCTATGTAGGGGGAGGTGCCCTGAGTTTGTCGAAGGGCGGAGGGGGTATTAAAATCATCATCGCCTCCGGCGACATGGACACGATGCAATTGGTGGATGATAAAAAAGTGCAGGTTTACACTTTAAAAAAGGGAATAAACGACACGATTTTATATGACGAAGACGCGGTGGTGGCGCGATTTCATTTCAAGCCGAAACTCTTGCCTGATTATAAAGGCTTGCGCGGCGATCCGTCGGACAATATCATCGGCATCAAAGGCATCGGCGAAAAAACCGCGGAAATTTTGATTGCAAAATTCGGAACAGTAGAAGAAATTTATAAGAAGCTCAAAAAAGATGAAAAAATTTTTCTGGAAGCCGGCATTTCTTCTCGAATGATTGAATTGCTGAAAAATAACGAAGAAGAAGCTTTATTTTCTAAAACCTTGGCGACCATTCGCGTTGACGCGCCGATAAATTTTGTCCTGCCGGAGAAAAGTTTTTGGGAAAATATAGACCCAAAAAAAATAGAGGCGGTTTTTTCTCTGTTTGAATTCCGAAGTTTATTTGCGCGGCTGAAAAATTTTCTAGGAGAAAATAATAACCCCATAGGCAAGACCTATGGGGTAGAAATAAATCCAGAAAAGCTTCAAGAAGCCAGCATCGCTCTTTGGCTCATAAATTCCGACATTTCCAGTCCGCAACTAGATGACATTTTGCATTTTGCCGATACTGATTCTTTTGATGTTGCTTATAAGTATGTTTTTGAAAAACTGAAAGAAAAAAATCAGGTTTTTGTATACGAAGAAATTGAAAAACCAATCATTCCGGCGGTGAAAAAAATGGAAGACTGTGGAATTTTGATAGATAAAAAATATTTTGAAAAATTGTCGGCAGAATATCACAAGGAATTGGATATTTTAACAAAAAAAATATACAAAGAAGCCGGCACCGAGTTTAATATAAATTCTCCGAAACAGTTAGGCGAAGTGCTTTTTGAAAAAATGGGCATTCAAAACAATAAAAAGAAAAGCGCAACAGGAGCTTTTTCTACAAAAGTTTCTATTCTGGAAGAGTTGGAAGAAGCCAATCCGATTATCAAAGAAATATTGTCTTATCGCGAATTGCAGAAATTACTTTCCACTTATATTGATGTGATTCCAAAAATGGCGGGCGTAGACGGCCGGTTGCGCGCGAAATTTATCCAAAACGGCACGACCACCGGCCGGTTTTCTTCTCAAGATCCTAATTTGCAGAACTTGCCGATTAAAACAGAACTTGGCAAAAGAATTCGGGGCGGTTTTGTGGCGCGAAAAGGTTTTAAACTCTGCGCTTTTGATTACAGCCAGATCGAATTACGGGTGGCGGCAATGCTTTCGGGAGACAAAAAGATGACGCAAATATTCCGCGAACGGAAAGATATTCACGCCGGCGTAGCTTCATTTGTTTTTGACGTACCAATCGAGCAGGTTGATAGTGAAATGCGCCGGCGCGCCAAAGTTATAAACTTTGGCATCATTTATGGCATGGGCGTTTCCGCTTTGCGGAAAAATCTCGGAGGAACACGGGAAGAGGCGCAAAAATTTTATGATAATTATTTCAATCAATTTTCCGGGTTGCGGGATTATTTGGAAGAAGTGAAAAAATTCGCGTTGAAAAACTTATACACCGAAACTTTGTTTGGCCGGCGTCGATATTTTCCGAATATAAATTCTCGGATTCCATTTTTGAGAAATATGGCGGAGCGCACAGCGACCAATGCGCCGGTGCAAGGCACCGCGGCGGATATTATTAAACTGGCGATCCGCTATGCAAATGAAGATTTGGAAAAAGCGGGTTTGCTCGATCGGGTTCATTTAGTGCTTCAAATTCACGATGAATTGGTTTATGAAATAGAAGAAAATGTTTTGGAAAAAGCGGAAAAAATAATCAAGCAAGCGATGGAAAGTGTTTTGCCAAGATCATATTTGCATTACCAAACCGACATTCCGTTTCTGGTGCATTCCGGCGCGGGGGATAATTTCGGGGAAGTGAAATAGAGAAACTTGCCTACCGGCAGGCAGGTTTTGTGCTACAATACAAAAATGCAAACTGCGAATCAAACAGAAACAAGTCCCCATAAAAACAAAGTGCATCAGGTTTTGGCGTGGTCGTATTTCACCTATTTGGTTTTATTTTTAACAGGTGTTTGTTTGGACACAATTTTTAGGTTTCAACTTTTTACAAATTTTATTATGGTGCCGCTCGGGGCGGTTATTCTGATTCTGTCCACTCTTTTGATTTTTTGGGCGCAGAGGACAACGCGCAATTTGAAGAAAAATATTTTGAGTAAAGAAATTTTTTCCCAAGGACCGTATTATTACACCCGCAGTCCGACGCATTGGGGGCTTTTTTTCCTGATCTTGGGATTTGGAATTATCGCCAACGCTCCTTTCGTGATTTTGTCCACTCTTATTTCTTTTATTGTTTCAAAAATTTTTTTTCTGGACAAAGAAGAAAAAATTTTGACCGAGAAATACGGCGGTCACTACTTGGAATATAAAAAAATGGTCAAATTTTAATCGTTATATATGATTTATCTTTTTTCCGGCGATGATGCCAAAAATAAAATTGCCCAATATGAAAAAGTTCTGAAATCTTTGTCGAAAGATGCGGAAGTTTTTTCCGTGAACAGAAATGATTTTGACCAAAACCAAGTTGAAAGTCTGTGTTCCGGCTCCGGTCTGTTTTTTGCCAAAGCGGTTGCGGTATTTTCTGATATTTTTGAAAACGAGAAAAATCGAGATTTTATTTTGGGAAAATTGGAACCGATGAGAATGTCCGATAACGACTTTGTTTTCCTGGAAGGGAAGTTAAGCAAATCGGTTTTGGAAGTTTTTAAGAAAGCCAAAGCGGAAATTCGAATTTTTGATTTAACTAAAGAAAAGAAAGAGAAATTCGACAATTTTTTATTGGCCGACGCTTTCGCCAGAAAAGATAAATTCAGTCTTTGGCTTTATTTTCGGCAAGCGGTTGAAACAGGGGCGAGCTTGGAAGCGCTGGCCGGCATTCTTTTTTGGAAAATTAAAGATTTGATATTGAAAAAGAATTTCAGCAAATTTTCAGAAATGGAATTGAAAAGTTTTGCGACTCGGTTAAGCTGTCTTTTGCCGGCGGCGCGCAAAGAAGGTTGCGACGCCGAGGCCGCCTTCGAACAGTTTTTATTGGGAATCCTTTGACTTTTTCGGGAAACAGAATTAAATTTAGCGATAAGGCATTCAGTGAATTAATTAAAATATGAAAATAGATGAGACAACCCGAACGCTGTTTTTTGCATCAATCATCGCAGTTATTTTTGATTTTGCCCGGTTTTATATTGGAGGAACAATCGGTCCTCTGTACTTGATTTGGAATCTTTTTTTAGCTTGGATACCGTATGTTCTTTCTTTCTTTTTTGCCAAGAAAGATATGTCGCTTAATTATTTTCTCCCTATTTTTTTTCTTTGGCTTTTATTTTTCCCCAATGCTCCATATTTGGTAACCGATGTTTTGCATCTTGCTTCAAGATTGTCGCCGCTGTTGTGGTATGACGGTTTGCTTTTCTTCTTTTTTGGTTGGCTTGGCTTGCTTTTGGGCATGCTTTCCCTTTTTCAGATTCATCAATATTTTAAAAATCGTTTTAATTATTTAATTTCAGAACTCGCTATTTTGGGCATTTGTTTTGTCGCGAGCGTGGGAGTATATTTAGGCAGGTTTGAGCGATGGAACAGCTGGGATGTGTTTATTAACCCGTTTCAATTGCTTAAGCATTCGCTGATTGTTTCCAATAGTTTTCTGAATTCGGGAAGCGCGTTGGTTTTTGTAATTGTTTTTTCCGTATTTATGTATGCGGTTTATCGAACAATTTATTTTATAAAAATCGAGACTAATCAGAAATAGCAATGTTTGAGACTGTGCGCCCAATTATACCATGTCAGAACCGCTATTCGCAGCCTTTACGCTGATCATTTCGCGGTGGTTAGAAATTGGTAATTGAGCTATTAATAAGCATATATTATCATGAAACAGCTAAAACGAGTTATCCACATACAAGGAAAACCTCCATAAAGTCAATATTATTAAGGGTATTTAGCAATTATTAACGACTTGTAAATAACTATTTGCAAGTAAGTAGGCTTTCTTGTATACTTATCTTTGCAAGTAAAAATCCCATGAAAAC
>JBAPNK010000072.1:0-2751 GCA_049279095.1 Minisyncoccia bacterium | reverse complement strand
GGAAAGAAACATCATAAAAAAGAACAAAGGGATTTAAGAAAACCATCGCAATGGCCGTCAACAAAAGCGCTCGCCCGACATCGTAATTGCGACCGGTGGCGCGGGCGAAAAGCGCGAGCGTCGCCATTATTCCGGCGCGGACGGCGCTGGCGGCTCCGCCGGTCATTAAAACAAAAAGCCAAACTCCTAAAATTCCAATCCAAATTCCAAAAATTTTCGGCAAAAAAGAAAAAATTCTCATAAACCAGCCGGCAATCATGGTGATTTTATAGCCGGAAAGCGTCACCAAGTGAATCATGCCGGTGTCCACAAAATTTTGCTTCAACGATTTGTCAAAATCTGATTTTTCTCCGAAAAGGAGTCCGCCCATAAAAATGGATTCCGGATTGGGAATCAGAAAATTAATTTTTTCCATAAATTTTTCTTTGGCGGAAAAAAGCGCATTTTTGATAAAATTGCCGTTGCCACGCGAGATAATCGCAATTTGCGGATAACTCATTGTGTAAAAAATTCCGTCCTTTCGCAGATAATTCACATAGTCAAAAATTTTTCCTTGGTCCGTCAGAAAATTTTCCGGCTTTTTCAAAATGCCCTCGAGATTTATTTCGTCGCCGTATTTGAAAGATTGATCCAAATTAGCCGAAACGACAATTTTGGTGGCAGGTCCCGCAAGAACGGTTCTTAAAGAAGTTTCCCCAATAACCGTTCTTGCGGGACCTTGAGAAATTTCCACCGTCAATTGCTGATCATTTTGCCGAATGCTCGGCTCATCAATAATTTCGCCAGAAAAAGAAACTTTTTGTCCAACTTGGTTTTCGAAAACTTCCGGCGCCGGCTGGTCGGCGAGATTAAATCTGAAAATTCCGAAACAAAAAAATAAAATAAAAACTGAAAATAAAATTCCCCATTTGTTTTTTGAAATGACTGTGCAGAATAAAAGCAAAGCGCAAGCGATTACGCCAAACGAAATAGTCAAATATAAATTAAAAAATAAAAAAGAACGCAAAAAAATTCCCAGCAAAAAACCGAAGCAAATTGTGTAAAAAACTTTATCGCGCATAACGAAAATTTTTTATTTTCTAAGTTCCACCGGTTTTCCTTCCGCGAAACTGGTCGCTATTTCGTCGGCTCTTTCGTTCCACTTGTCTCCGTTGTGACCTTTCACATAAGTCCATTTTATTTTAAAATTTTTTGTAAGTTCAAAAAGCTCTTCCCAAAGTTCGCGATTCAAAACCGGTTTTTTGGCGGCATTGCGCCAATTATTTTTCTGCCAATTATAAATCCACTGCGTAATTCCTAAAATCACATACTTGGAATCGGAAACAAGTTCCAGTATCCCCTTCTCTCCTCCCCCTACATAGGGGGAGGTTGGGTAGGGGTAAATATTATTTTTCAGATATTTCAACGCTTCAATCGGCGCGGTTAATTCCATCTGATTGTTGGTGGCATGTTTTGCATGCCCACCAAGTTTCAACACCCCCTCCGCCTTTGGCACCTCCCCCTTAGCTAAGGGGGAGGTTGGGAGGGGGTATAAAATTACGGCTCCCCAGCCAGCGTGTCCGGGATTCCCCTTTGCTGCCCCATCCGTGTAAATTTTTATTTTTTGATTTTCCATCTTTATATTATATCCTCTATCCTAAGTCTTAGTTCTTCCCGGCCGCGAAAGCGAGACAGATCAAAAGTCGCTAACAGATTTATCTTCAAACCTTCGCTTAAAGTATTTTTAAAAGAATCAAGTCCGGAAAAAAAGGATATCGCTTTGATTTTAATGTCAAGGTCGAACCTTGACATTGGATCGGAAAAAGTTATTTCCAAATGTTCGCCAGAGCCGTTTTTGCCGAATTTTTTTATTTTTTCTATCTTTACATTTTCAAAAAGAAAAATGGGTTTTGGATTTCCAAGCCCAAATGGAGCCATTCTATCTATTTCTCGCCAATTTTTCATATTTACATCGGAAAGCGAAAGTTGCATTCCCCCCTCTCCTTTATAAGGAGAGGGTTGGGGTGAGGTGATTTTCATTTTCTTAAAATTCGCCGACAAAGCTTCTTCCAAAAAGTGAATTTTGTCATTCTGTGCCGTAAATCCTCCGGCATTTTCGTGCCCGCCGAAATCCAAAAACGATTCCCGAGCCGCAATCATTAACTCAACCACGGAAACAGATCCGTCACTGCGGCAAGACCCTTTAATGCAATCATTCTCGTCTTTCCCCCAGACAAAAACGGGTTTTTGATATTCATCGGAAATCTTGCCGGCCACCAAACCGAGAACGCCAACCCGCCAATCAGGATTGCCAACAACAATCACTTCGTTCGTATTCCTTTTCTCAAATACTTTATGCACCTCGCGCATAATGCCGGCAACAATGGTTTTTCTTTCATCGTTTATTTTTGACAAATGATCCGCCAGCGCGCCGGCTTCCGCCTCGTCGTCGGTCGCCAAAAGCTCATAAGCTCGCATCGGATCGTCCATCCTTGAGGCGGCATTAAGTCGCGGCGTTATCATAAAACCAACATCATCTTCCGATAAATATTTCTGCTCGATTTTCATTTTCGCCAGAAGTTTTTGCAAACCAGGACGGGGAGATTTTCGCAGAACTTTCATTCCGAAATACGCGATGACCCGATTCTCGCCAGTAAGCGGAACCATATCGGAGAGCGTTGCCAAGCCAGCCATATCCAGCATCCATTTTTCAAAACCGGGTTTTAGGGCGAGCGTGGCTACTTGTGATTTTGCAGCCGAGGACTGTTTGAG
>JBAPNK010000071.1:0-1972 GCA_049279095.1 Minisyncoccia bacterium | reverse complement strand
ATTATGACTTTCGGACAATGGACTTGGAATTGGGTGGACGGCAGCAATAATAATGTTTCTGGCTACGCTACCACCAGCGACACTTACGACAATAATCTTCTTTACGCTCCACCGCCCGGCTTTCCTCTTTCTTCCGCGGGTTACAAGCAAATGAGCTGGCAAAGCAATTAAAAGACAATTAAAAATTAAAATATATGAAAAGAGCCATATTTCCAGATTCAAAATTATTACAACCGATACCCGTCCCAAACGGCGAGCATCCAAACATTTCCGGCAATGTGAATAACGCGACTCAAGTTTCGCCGAATAGCGAAAATATTCCCAGCGCGTCAAATACACAAAATGTTTCGCCCGCAACGCAACCGGTCAGCGCGAAAAATGGAAACTCGTTTCTATTTTTCGCGCTGGGGTGCATAATCATTCTACTGATTATTTTGGTGGTGATTTTGGTTTATAGAAAATTAAGAAAAAAATAAATACAGATACAACCCTCCTAACCTCCCTTGTCAGGGAGGAATAAAATGCAAAATCCAAAACACAAATTTCTAAATATTCCCTACATTCCTTATGATAAAAATCTTGTTTCTCGAGCACAAGAATTAAGAAAAGAAACAACGGAAGCAGAAAAAATATTTTGGGACAAAATTTTAAAAAGCAAAAAACTAAAAAATTTTAAATTCACTAGACAAAAACCAATTGATCATTTTATCGTGGATTTTTTCTATGCAAGCCTGCACTTGATAATAGAAATTGATGGAGAAATACATAGTTTTCAAAAGACTAGAGACGAAGAAAGGGATAATATCTTGAAACAAAAGTTTGGATTGAAAATAATCAGATATACGAATGAAGAAGTTTTAAATAAAACAGAGGAAATTACGCTAGATTTAATACAAAAAATTAAATACATAAATTCAACCCCCTAAATCCCCCTTGTCAGGGGGACTTAAAATGCAATGAATTTTTCCTCCCCTGACAAGGGGAGGGTTAGGGAGGGGTTGGATTTAACGATTTAAAAATAATTCAGGATATCCAGATTTAATATAATCATTTTGAACACCTTTAATTCCGAGTTTTTTTAAGAACTTTATACATTCTTTTCTGGCTTCTTTTTCATTTCTAAAATTGCCTTTCGCCTCTGCTTCTATAAAAGTTCCCAATCCTTTGACATTATCTAGAGCAACTTCCATATTACCGCACATCCAATATTCTCTGTATTTTTCTATAGTCACATATTTTTTAAAATCTAGAAATTTTAATATTTTTTGTAGTTCTTTTTTATTTAAAATTTCTGTTTCATATTCTTTCGCATAGTCCTGATCTCCATTCGGTTTTGGATTTATGGATTTTATATATTCTAAAACAATTTTTTTAGGATTAGTTCTTATTCTTAACCATTCTATGGGATGGGGTTTTCTGGCAAAAAAATCTCGGTGCTGGGGAATATAATAATCGTCAATTTGTTTAATCGCTTTGATTAATTTTCCTATTTTAGAAACCTTTTTCTTGATTTCTTTAAGATTATTAATTTTTACTTTTATTTCAACTTCGATATTCATATATTTTATTTTAACATAAAAACTTGTTAAAAAACAAAAAATTTATAGTCCCCCTGACAAGGGGGATTTAGGGGGTTGTATTTGCATTTTCTTTTTTTAATTTATACTCCCTAAAATGGAATACAAAGGCGAGATCATAGAGATGGCAAAAAAGCCGACACCGATACCGATGAAAATCATCAACACCGGCTCGATGATCGTGGAAAGATTTTTAGTTTTATTTTCCACTTCTTCTTCATAAAATAAAGCGATTTGCAAAAGCATGTCAGACAATTTTCCAGTTTCTTCTCCGACTTGAATCATTTCGGACATCATGATGGGATAAAGATTGGTATTAGCCTCAAACACTTCAGAAAAAGGAGCGCCTTTTTCGATCGCCTTTTTCGCCTGTTCCAAAACTTTTTTATAATAAA
>JBAPNK010000070.1:0-8899 GCA_049279095.1 Minisyncoccia bacterium | reverse complement strand
CTTATATGATAGCATATCTAAGTCCTTTTGTCAACTATTTTACCCTTGTAAAATAAGCTTAAAATGCTGTATAATACGATTAATGAACACAAAAACCCATCTCCGCATCGCGATGGTCTGCGACCCGATCGGCGAAAATAAATCCGGCGTGGTGATTTCCTCTTTGCGTTTCGGGAAGCTTTTGAAGGAACGCGGACACCATATTATTTTTATCGGCGCGAAGAGTGCCGAACACAAAACTCACAGCCAGCATCACGAAATAAAAGCTTATCGCTTTCGTTCCCTGCCCGTTCCCAAATCCGGCGGCTGGTGTTTGGCTTTTCCGACCGTCCGCGAATTGAAAAAAGTTTTCACCGAGGAAAAAATAGATGTGGTGCATATTATTCTGCCGATGTCGGGCGCGATTCAAGCGATCAAAGCCGCCAAAAAACTCGGAATAAAAATCGTGGCGCATTCGCACTCTCAGCCGGAGAATTTATTCACCGACATGCCGAAATTCATCCAGCCGTCGTTGAATAATTTGTGGAATAGATATTTGATGTGGGTTTATGGCAAAGCGGAATCAATAATTTTTCCGTCCGAGCTGGCGCGTAGTCTGCTTCAAAAATTGAATAGAAAAAATCAGCCGTCGCATGTTATCAGTAACGGCATAAATTTAGCCGAGTTTAAGCAAGAACCGTTCTTGCTAAATGAATTTTATGAAAAATTTCAAATACCGAAAAACGCGGTGAAAATTTTGTTTGTCGGCAGATTGTATCCGGAAAAATCAATTGACACTTTGATTAAAGCTGTCCCGCACATTGTCAAGGGTCATAGCAACACGCATATAATGATCGCCGGCGCCGGACACCAAGAAGAAAAATTGAAAAAATTGGCGAAAGATTTGCGAATGGAAAAATATATTTCTTTTCTCGGCTTGGTCAGCGACGAAGACAAAATCCGCGCCTACAATGCCAGCGACATTTTTATTTTGCCGTCTTTGGCGGAATTGGAAGGAATGGTGGTACTCGAAGCCATGGCTTGCGGCAAGCCGATAATTATTTCTGACGCGCCGATGAGCGCCAGCCGGTTTTTCGTGGACGGCAACGGATTTTTATTTGAAACAAAAAATCACAAACACTTGGCGGAACAGGTTTTGAAATTAATTAAAGACGAGAATTTGCGCCAAAAAATGGGCGAAAAAAGTTTGGAAAAGGTGAAAAATTATGATATACATAAAAGCGTTAAGCTTTTGGAAGAGGTTTACTATAGGGCATTAGGTTCTAGTTTATAGGTTCTAGCACCTAGTCACTAGCAACTAGTAACTAATTACATGACCGAACATATTTTCGACAACAGAATTTATTATCGAAAAAACGATTGGCAACCAGACCGATTGACTTTAGTCTTTTCGCACGGAGTTTCCGGTTCGTCTTCCGCTTGGATACCTTACCAGAAAATATTTGAAAACAAATACAATCTTTTATTTTACGATATCCGCGGGCACGGCAAATCCAAAAAATATCCGCATTACCAAGATTACGAAATCAAAAATTTTGTGGAAGACTTGCATGACTTGATTTCTTATCTCCATATTTCCAAATTTATTTTAATCAGCAATTCTTTCGCCGGACTGGTACATTTGGAATATTTGAAAAAATATCGGTAAAATATTATTGCCAATGTTTTCACTTCGCCGGGAGTTTATCTGGACAAAGAATTTTCGGCAAAAATTTTCCGGCCTGTTTCAAAAGCCTTAACGGGAATAATCGGTTTCTTGCCTTTTGACCCGAAGCCTCGCGGGCATGTGGATTATCGCAATCATCAAAATTCCACCGATTGGGATATTAAAAGAAATCTGGCGGATATGAGAAATACCGGACTCCGCGCGCATTTTTACACTTTGCGGAGAACTTTTATTTCCGGATCAGAATACGACTTGGAAAAAATCAATGTGCCGACTTTGATTCTTCACGGCGAGAAAGATTCAATGGTGCCGATTAAAAACGCGATCAAAATGTCCAAAGAAATAAAAAATTCTGAATTTGTTATTCTCCCAAATACCAATCATAATAGCGTGCACAATGCCGTGAACAAAATGTCCGAAGCAATCGAAAATTTTATTGAAAAGCATAAAAATGTGCTAAAATAATCCGATGCAATCTTTCAAAAAATATTTTTCCGATAAAAATTATTTAATTTCTTTTTTGAGCGGTTCAGTTTTATTGATAATAAGTCTGGTCGTTCAATTTTTTATCAGCGGCTATGTCACCCGTTCCGGCAGCGGCTCGGTCACAGATATTGTGCTCTCTAACACCCGAGTCTACGCTGTTGGCGGGATTTTCGTCTGGGGCACAATAATCTTAATTGCTATTTGTTTTTTTATGGCTTTGGCGCGCCCAAACTATATACCTTTCGCAATTAAAAGTGTTGCTGTTTTTACTTTAATTCGAGCGGTTTTCGTGAGCTTAACCCACATCAGTCCTTTTCCTACTCATGTCATCATAAGTTCGCCGTTTTTTAATAAAGAAGTTTTCAACGGCATTTTAACCGGCAACGACTTGTTTTTTTCCGGTCATACCGGAATGCCTTTTCTGTTGGCTTTGATGTTTTGGGATAACAAAAAATTGCGTTTTCTTTTTCTTGGTTTTTCTTTGATGTTCGCGGTCGTGGTCTTGCTTGGGCATTTGCATTATTCCATTGATGTCCTTTCCGCTTTCTTCATCACTTACAGCATTTTCCAAATTTGCAAGTTGTGGTTTAAAAAAGATTGGATATTATTTTTAAAAAAAGATTATGAAACATTGTAAAGATTGCGAACCGGCGCAGGAATCTCATTTCGTGGCGTACACCTCGGTGGTTTTGGGCTGGGTGGACGAACCGATTTTCAATCTGCTCCAAAAAATTTTCAAGAATGCCGCCGAAAAATTGGCGGACAAGATCGCGTTGCCGTTTTTTAATTTGATGGTCTTTTTGAAATTGGGCCGATGGAGCTATACTCCCGACAAGAAAGACACTTGGCGGACAAAATGTTTTTGGGACGAAGCAATGAGACGCGGCATAAAAATGAAAGAGTTTCATTTAGGTCCGATCCAGGACGGTTTTGTGGCGGAATATTCACCCCGCCATGGCGGGGCGAGCAAAATAATATCGTTTGACGGCTTGCCGCGTCCGGGTTTCCAAGAATCCCCCGCCCTTAAATGGATGGACGACAAAGGCATTATGAAGAAAAAGTTTTTGCGGGAGGGTTTGCCGGTGGCCCCCGGCGGAGTGGCTCTTACTAAAAACGGCGCTTTGAAAATTTTCAATCAGATCGCCCAGCCGGTCATCACTAAGCCAAACTTAGGTTCCAGAAGCAGACACACAACAATCCATATTAGTACAAGGCAAGGCCTTGTACTAGGTTTTGAAAAAGCCAAAAAACTTTCGCCATTGGTAGTGGTCGAAGAAGAACTGCGCGGTTCCCTTTTCCGCGGAACTTTAATCGGTGGAAAATTAGTCGGCGTCGTTCGCCGAGATCCTCCGGCTGTTATTGGCGATGGCATCCATTCGTTGCAAGAATTATTGGCAGAAGAAAATAAAAGACCGGAACGCGCCGGGCCGATTTTTCACAAAATAATTATCGACAAAGAAGCTAACGAAGAATTGGCAAGACAAAACATAAAAATGGAAGATATTCCGGAAAAAGGACGCACCGTTACTTTCTCGCAAAAAACCAGCCGCGGCTGCGGTGGCACCACGACCGAAGTTACCGACATCACCAATCCGGAAAATAAAGAAATGCTGGAGCATGTTGCCAAATTTTTAGACGATCCGCTCATCGGCGTGGATTTCATAATGGACGATATAACCAAATCTTGGAAAGACCAGCCCCACTCTGGAATTATTGAATGCAACAGCTTGCCGTTCATAGATTTGCATCATTATGTAATGTTCGGCAAACCCAACAATGTCGCCGGCAAACTTTGGGATTTAGTCTGGCCGGAAACGAAAATTATTCCTTGACTTTTTACTTAATTGATATATACTAATCATGTGTCTGCGGGTCGTCAGACCCTATCGGCATTAGAGCTGATGGCAGACACAACAAAATATCTCTTCCAAATTTTCGGAAGGGATTTTTTGTTTGTAATTATTTATTTAACTGCTTTTCTTATTTTTTCCTCTGCCAATTTTTATAGTATCACTCATAATACTTTGAAATTGTTTCTGTCCTTGACCGATCTGTCGAATAACAAGTTTGATATCACATTCTTGAATGTGTGCGTGAAATGTCCAAAAATTTGCGATTGATGAAAGTAATATATTTTCACCATGCCTGTTGACGATATATTTTTCTTCGGTCTGCCTAAAAGTAATTTCTGCTCGCGGATTTTTAATAATTTCCTCAATATATGGAATGAGGGCAAATCTTTTCTTCTGTTCATTTCTTGTCCGAGGTATGCGACCTTTGCGGATTAAGTGACTAAAACCTTCACTGGTAAAAGAGACTATTTCATTGCCAAACGCGGGACAAGGAATTCTGCCTATTTTAGAATATATCTTTTTGGCAATCTTTTTGGATTTTTCGTAACCAAATTTCCAAGTTTGCATGTTTATAATATATATAATTTATAAAAATGAACGAGGACTACCCTCATTCAATTGCTCAAAACTAAAATTTCTTTAAAAATTTTTCTCTAAATCTGGAAAGCAACATAGGTTTGCCTTCTTTATCCAACGGGACATCTCCAACCACCAAACCGCGCACATCAATATTGTCGACAATGTGCCGCAATTTTGGGTCAGTGTCAATTTGCCTTTCTATTTCTAAAAGCGCGTCCCTGTCTTTCAGCACCAAAATTCCCTGCCCGAAAATTCCGGCATTATTTTCTCGAGCCGTTAAACTTGTGCCAATATCTCCCCGTAAAGAGTCGCCAACAAAAATCATTCGTCCTTTCGGAATTGGAATTCCTTTTGATTCCAATTCGTCAATTAAATATTTTATTGCCACTTCTTTTCCGCCGCCCTGCATTGTTTCATCGGTGGCAATATCCAAAAAAATATCCGAGAGTTTCAAATACTTCGCCAGTTTATCCACCAAAACTTTCGCGTTGGCGGTAAAACCCACCATCGGAATGCCCAGCCGAGAATACATTTGCGCCAATTTGAATATCGGAGCAATGTTCGCTTTTTCAAATTCCGCCGGATTCTTTTTATACAATTCGTCGCAAATTTGCGCCGCGACCTCTCCATACTTTTTTAAAATCGCCGCCGCAACATTGTGCGCCGAATTATTAGACTCATCAATTTCTTTGGTGTGCGGAATAAAACGCTCTTTCAAATAAATTTCCGGATCTTTCCATTCCGGATGTTTAACTTCGTCAATGCCGACATAAATTCCGCGCATCCGGTCAAACTCGCGAAAAGAATTTCCCAATTTGAAACCCCGGTAATAAGTTTGCTCCAATTCGGTCGGATCTTCGTCGGAAAAAAGTTCAGCTATAGCTTTTCCGTGCACCATCTCCAAATGCGCCAAAGTGCCGTCAATATCAAAAAATGCCAAAGCGCGCGGCTGGCCGTCTTTCATCAGTTCCACTTTTATATTTTTCTTTTTGCCATCCAACCCTTCAAGTTCTGACGGAACAGAAATCCATTTTTTCTCAAGTGTATTGTCAAAATTTTCAAAAGGATCCGACATAAATGAATTTATTTTTTATTTAGCGCGTCAATAGAAATTTCCGACTTCGGATCAAAAGCGTTCGGATCCATTTTTAAATGCGAGAGGTGTTTTTTCTGCGTCACAAAATCTCCCAAAAATTTCAGAAAGTCCTCTTTTTTGTTCACCTCGCCTTTTTCTTCCAAATGCTCTAGCGGATGCGCTTCGGGAGTGAATTCAAAATGCCCGCAGATTTCGCCGTCTTGGTAAACCCGCAAATGATATTGATCTTGGAAATCGGTCAATTTGCGCCAGCTCAAAACCTGATCTTGATCGATCCAGGCGATGAAATGGTTGCCAAAGCCCCATTTTTCGTGCAAATGTTTTTTCAACTCTGCCAAAGTTTTGCCGGGAGGAAGCCAGCCAATATGATATTTTTGCCGTCCTTTTTTATGCCAGATCAAACCAATTTTCAAAAGGAATTGCCTCAAGGGCAAGAAAAACTTGTAAACGAAACGCCATATTTTTTGTTTCAACTCGTCCATCTTGGTCATAAAAAACACTATAATCTAAATTACTGAAAATTACAATTATTATTTAGCGGCAATGATAGGGTCGTAAAGATATTCTTGCAAATATCTTCAATGTCGCTCAATTTGGTGAAAGTGTGGTCTTCGTTCGGATACGGAAAAAATTCCGCGTTCTTGTTTTTGTTTTTCAAAGCTTGATACAATAAGTCGGCTTGCGCCGGCGGAATTGTTTTGTCCGCTTGCGCTTGGATCAAAATTATTTTTTGATCGGTCAGATCGGAAATCCGGGAAAGAATCGACGCTTGCGCGTAAAGCTTCGCGTTTTTTTTATTCGGCAAGCCGCCGAAGTCCGCATTGAAAATGGAATTGCGCAATGACTTGACCAAACTCGCCCAGTCGGTCACGCCGTTGATGGAGATTGCGCCGGAAAATTTTTTCGGATAAGCTACTAAGCTCCGCAAAGCCAAATAGCCGCCGTAGCTGTTCCCCATCAGATAAGTTTCCGAAATATTTTCTTCTTTTTTTATTTTTGCCAAAGCGGTAAGCACATCCGCCACATCTCCTTTGCCGACATTATCCCTAATCGCCTCGGCAAATTTCGCGCCGGAGCCGTAACTGCCGCGATAATCCAATTTCAAAACCGGCACATTGTTTTTCGCCAATTCATTCAGAACCAAGTCATACACCGCGTAGCTTTCATACGGCTGAAAACCCAAACTGGTTTGCCGATACGGACCGCCATGCAGCCAAAACACAAGTTGATGCGGCGTTTGCGGGTTAAAATTTAGCGGGGTCAACAAAACTCCGCGCAAATTTCCGCCGAAAGAAATTATTTGGCTGTTCACAACGACCGGCGAATCGTCGACCGGCAGACCGGAAAAATTTTGAATTTGGTTTGTCGCTAAGTTGTAAAACATAGGGAAAGAAGCAGCGCCTTGTATCGCAAAAAAGGTGAAACCGTTGCTGAACTTTCTTATCCTGAAAGCGTAAGAAACATTTTGGGCGATGAGCGCAGTGGTCTTCTCGGCAAAATCGTATTGATATAAATTCCACTGGTAGGGACCATCTTTGTTGGACATGAAATACAAATCATTCGCCGAGCCAAAAGTGAAACCGCTGATGGAAAAAGATTGGGCGAAAATTTTCTGGCCCCGAAATGTTTTTCCGATCAACTTGGTCAGGTCCAATTGATACAGAACCGGGTAGCCGGAAGCGTCGTCTTGGTAAACCATTTTTTTGTCATCCGGCGAAAAAGCAACGATTGTGCCTTCATCGCCCAACGCGTCCCAAAAAGGCGCGCGATAACTTTGGGTGTAAACTCGGCCGGTCATGTTGTTTTTCAAATAAAAAATTCTGGTGTGAATGTTATTTTTCCAAATGGAAGTCGTGGAAAACGAAAAATGAGGTGAGACGGCGGAGTTTTGGTTTCCCGACAACGCCGGAAGACTTTTCCCAACATCGGCGCAAGCGAGCGAGCCGACGGCGCAATTGTAAAAATCGGCATTGCCCAAATTGCCATATTGCAAAATGAAAGAATCGTCCGTTTGGTAAATTATTTTTCCGTAAAGAAGTCCGGACGCCGAAGAAACGATCGGGCAAAAAAAAGATAGACCGAAAAGCAATAAAATATATTTTTTATATAAACGATTTCCCACTTGCGAATTATATCATTCTTTCCCGTTTATTTATGTTATATAATAATCAAATGCGTTTGGTCGCAAAAATAAAAAATCATCCAGTTTACGCTTGCCTGTTTTTTGTTTGCCTGTTTTGTTTTTTAATTTTCTGTTACACGCATCCGCTCAACGCTCCGGCGCAAAAAATCGTTCGCCGTGTTTTGCCGGACGCGGTCTTGCCGTCCGGAACGCTCTCCCTTTTGACCGAACCGGATCAGGGAATGAATCCGGTTTTGCAAATGATTAACAATGCCAAAAATTCCATCGACTTGGTAATGTACGAATTCACGGACAAAAATATCGCCGACGCGCTAATTGCCGCCGGGAAGCGCGGCGTCACAGTGCGCGTTTTATTGAACGGCGGTTATGAAGGCGCAATGGAAAAAATGAATGCTCCGGCTTTCGCTTATCTGCAACAAGGCGGCGTTCCGACCCGTTTCGCGCCTGCTTATTTCGCCTTGACGCATCAAAAAACTCTGGTAACGGACAAAAATCAGGCCTTGATTATGACTTTCAATTTCACGCCGAAATATTACGCGACCGGACGAGATTTCGGCGTCTTGGATAAAAACCCAAACGATGTTCGTTCGATCGAAAACGCATTCGCGGCCGACTGGAACAGTCAAAAAACAAATACCGACAACGCCGACGATTTGGTTTGGAGTCCCGGCTCCGATAATGATATGTTGCTAGCTATCAACGGCGCCAAAAAAGAATTGGATATTTACAACGAAGAGATGGCGGATGCCAGAATTATCGGCGCGCTTGCCGGCGCCATCAAAAAAGGAGTCGAAGTGAAAATTATTATGACTTATCAGACCGCATGGAAACCGGCGTTTCAAGAATTAAAAAATGACGGCGCAACTTTGCATCTTTTCCACGGTGAAAAAGGACTCTATATCCACGCGAAAATGATCCTGGCCGATGATGCGGAAGCATTTCTCGGCTCGGAAAATTTCTCCTACGGCTCGCTCGATCAAAATCGCGAACTGGGAATTTTTATGACCGACCCAGCTATCCTAAACTCGCTTTTCAAAACTTTCTCAAAAGACTGGCAAAACGCGAAGGCGTTTTGA
>JBAPNK010000069.1:0-6208 GCA_049279095.1 Minisyncoccia bacterium | reverse complement strand
GCGTTTCGTTATAACAAACCGGCGCGATGGCGGGCGGAAAAAATTCTCCGTATTCTCCCGTTTTTTTCATGTGTTCAATAATTTTTTCTTTTAATTTTTCATACTCCATTTTTGAATATTTTTTATTTAAAATCATGTATTCGCCTTTTTTGATTGAAATACAGCCAAAAAGATCATTGCAATTTTGACAGGTATCGCAATAGATTATATTATTATCGTCATAACAAAGATGGCAAAATTGACAATTATATAAAACCCCGCATCCATGACATTCATAGACAATTTCAGAATTAAAACCAACATGATAAATGTCCATAGCCGTTTTTATTTTTAAAGAAGCAGTCATATATTTCGTATCTTCTAGGATTTCGGAGTCGAAACAAAATTTGGAATTTTTGCTGTTAAAAAGCATACTGCCTGTTGAATTGGTATTGCGTTCACTTATAACATAACGATGAACAGAATCATCAAGCATTAAAGAACTAAATTCTTTATATAATCTTTCCCGTATTTTATAAGAACTTAAATCATATTCTGCAACTTTTTCCAAATATTCTTCGCGAGAATATTGTTCATTTTTAAAAACATAATTTTTATTGCGCAAGTTGGAAGACAAAAAACAATTATTGCAATTATGTAAATCGTAACAATAAAAACAATCAAAACAGTTTTCCAACAAAACACCGAACTGGCAATGATAGGATTTTCGCGAGTCAATCATTTCATAAAGCCATTCTCCTCCGTCGTAGATAAAACTGCAATCCATACAACTTTTGGATTTCATTACCCAGGTAGAATAAAAAATATCTTCATTGTCGCGACAAGTGAAAGAAAGATAGACATTTTTATTATTGCTAGATTGATTGGTGTAATCCGAATTAATGCTGTTTTTACTAAAAAGCGCCATTCGCGGAACTTCTTTTTGCAATTCGGCGTATTGTTCGAAAAATGGTCGAGAAAAATCAAAATCGCGCCCATAGGAAGCCGGATCCCATCCATCGCCCCACCAGCATTTTAAGCAATAAACTTTCAGATTTTTATTTGGCGAATAAATCGTCACCATGCTTTTTCCACACAAATCACAATCGCGACGATATAAAGTGCGCTCATTACGCCAAGCGTAACGCCGCTGTTGCCTGCACTCCGGGCAAAAAGTCGGTGACGGGACTTTTATTTTCTCATAAAAATTAAAATCCTCCGGCTCGATGGTGAAATTTTTTTTGCAATTTTGGCAGATTTTATTTTCCATATTTTTCGTATCTATCTATTCATCGGCATTATCAGATAAGTGAACGACGAATCGGAAACCGGCATGATGACCATCGGCTTGTTGGCGGATAATTTTATGGATAAACTGTCGGTGGTGATGGATTGAAAACAATCCAGAAAATATTTATAATTGAAAGACAGCTCAATATTTTCTCCGTCAAGCACCGCGTCCAAATAGGTTTTGTTTTCTCCGACATCGTTGTTGGCGGACGAGAGCTCAAAAATTTTCTCTTTGGGGGAAACTTTTAAATTAACTTGGTTGAATTTGTCCGAAAAAATATTGGAGATCCGGAGCGCGTCCAATAAATCCTGTTTCAGCGCGACGACATCGGCGGAGGAATCCTTCGGAATGATTTGCCGATAGTCGGGAAAAATTCCGTCAATCACCCGCGAAGTCAGGTAAGCGTTGTCGGAAGAAAAAGAAATTTGGTTTTTATTAAAACAAACTTTCACTAGACCTTGGAATTCTCCGAAAACTTTCAAAATTTCTCCGATATTCTTAAACGGAATCAGAATCCGGGAAATTTCCGGTATCCCCTTCACTTTGATTTTCTTTTCCGCTAATCGAAAAGAGTCTGTGGCGACGAAAACCAAATGCTCCCCATTGGTGTAAACGAGAACGCTGGAAATTTCCGGCTTGATGTCCGAAACGGAAGAACTGTAATAGACCGCCCGAATACCCTCGATCAATTTTTTCGCTTCAATCTCAAAAGAATCTCCGGAAACAGTCGGAATGGTCGGAAAATCGTCGTGCGGAGCGCATTTTAATTTTATTTGGTTTTTCTTCGTCTTAATCATTAAATTCCCGTCTTTGGTTTCTAAAAAAACATTTTCATTCTGGGAAACATTGGAAAAAATTGCGTTCAAAACCGAACCGGAAACAGCCACCGTTCCTTCTTCTTCAATCTTAACCGGAATTTCGATTTCAATTCCCAAACTCAAATTAGTGGATCTGATTTTCAAGGATTTCGAAGAGGCAATCAATAAAATCGAACCCAAAATCGGCAAGGTTAAATTTTTGCCGGTAATTCTTTCCGCCTGCGCAACGCTGTTTTTTATTTTTTCCACCGAACATTCTATTTTCATATATGTTTATATTTTTTATTTATAATTTATTACTAATATTAGCTTGGTGCATAAGTGGATAAAGATATTTAAGGTTGTTGTTGTTATTATTTTTTATTTTTTATTTTTTAATATCGGTCGGATAATTGTCTGATAACTTTTATCACTTGAACATTATTCTTATCTGCTCCAGTTCTTGCAATAAACTCGGGTCGTTTTTCATATCTTCTTTTATTTTCAAACAAGAATGAATCACGGTCGTGTGATCTTTGCCGCCAAGTTTTTGCCCGATCAACGGATAAGAAACATTAAAATCTTCCCGCAATAAATACATTACGATTTGCCGGGCTTTGACTATTTCTTTCTTTCTGGTTTTTTCATAGACGGAAGATTCTTCCAGTTGATAATATTCAGCCACTATTTTTACCACATCTTTGACCGCCATATTTTTCTTGGGTTTCAAACTGTTTTTCAACAGGTTTTTCACTTCCGGCAAGGTTAACGGTTTGTTTTTCAGGCGGTGCTGGCAAACAATCAGATTCAAACTGCCTTCCAGTTCGCGGATATTGCCCGGCACGGTTTCCGCCACATATTCCACCAAAGATTCCTCCAAATCAAGATTGAGTTCGCGCAGTTTCACTTTCAAAATCGCCAGACGGGATTCGTATTCCGGCGGCGAAATGTCCACAATCATTCCGGCGGCGAAGCGGGATTTCAGACGGTCCGCCAATTCCGGAATGTAATTCGGGTGCTTGTCGGAAGAAAAAACGATTTGCTTGTTGTTTTCGTGAAAAGTGTTGAAGGTGTGGAAAAGTTCCTCTTGAATTTTTTCCATTTTGCCGATAAATTGGATGTCGTCGATGATCAATAAGTCGTATTTGCGGTATTTTTCTTTGAAAGAATTCGCTTTGTTGTTTTGCAAAGAATTCACAAAATCGGTCGCAAACTTTTCCAAAGTCAGATAGTGCACTTTTTTGTTGGGATATTTTTCCTTGATGGAATTTCCAATCGCCTGGATCAAATGCGTTTTGCCGAGCCCGGTGCCTCCATAAACGAAGAAAGGATTGTATTTTGTTCCAGGCGATTCAATAATCGCCTGGGCCGCGGCGTAGGCCAGCTCGTTGAAAGCGCCGACAATGAAAGAATCAAAACGATAGCGCGGATTCAGATTGTCTTCCGGGTTTATGTATAAATCCCGCAAAGGCAACTCTTTTTCGATGGTTTCACTGACCACCGTTTCCGTTTTGCTGTTTTCCGGTTTGGCGATGAGATATTCCACCGCGCGCATATTTTCGTATCCGTCGGCAATGGTTTTGGTGATCAGTTTATGATATTTATTTTGCAGCCAATCGCGCACGAATTCGTTCGGCACGCCAATGTAAACAACGCCCGTTTCTTCCCGGACGATGGAAGTGTTTTTGAACCAAGTGCTGAAATTCGCTTTCGAAACACCGGCTTCAATCTGGAGCAGACAATTTTTCCAAAGCTGTTTCGTGTTCATAGTTTTATATTATACTATTTATGAAATGTTCGATACTTGGCGGAAGTTATTAAACCTGTTGATTATCTGTGCATAATGTTATATACTCATCGTATGTCATTCACATACCAGCCTAAAAAAAGAAAAAGAGCTAGAACGCACGGATTTTTAGTTCGCTCCAGAACCAAGACCGGAAAAAGAGTTCTAAAACGAAGACGACAAAAAGGCCGAAATAAGTTGTCTGTATAAAATGCTCAAAAAGAAAAACCGAGCCGATAAAAAAGAGATAGATTTGCTATTTAAGAGCGGAAAATTTTTAAATTCTCCCAATTTGTCGTTTAAGTTTATAAATTCGTCTAGGTCGGACCTAGACAGAAGGATTTCTTTCATTGCGCCCAAAAGTGCCGCTAAACTCGCAGTGAAAAGAAATTTTTTAAGGCGGCGCGGATATGATGCTTTGAAAAAATATCTGGATCAATTCCCTGCCGGAATATTGGGCGCTTTTGTTTTTCGGAAATATCAAGACGATGTTTCAATTATTGAAAATGAAATTAAAAACATTTTAAGCAGGTTATGAAAAAGTTTTTTACAAAAATTATTGTTTTTTACCAGAAATATATCTCCATTTTTCTCAAAAAAAACACCTGCGTTTTTTATCCTTCGTGTTCCGAATACACCAAACAAGCGATTGAAAAATACGGCGTCTTGAAAGGAATTTATTTAGGCTTCCGCCGCATTCTCCGCTGCCACCCTTGGCAGAAAAAACATATGGATCTGGTGAAATAAATTTTCTTTTCTGGCATTTTTTTGCGTTTTAAGATAAGATGAATAAATGCTCGGCAATATCTGGAATGTCATTTTATATCATCCGCTCATCAACGCTTTGGCGTTTTTGGTTTCGATTATTCCCGGCGGCGATGTCGGAATTGCCGTTATTTTATTGACTATTTTGGTGAAATTGATTCTTTTTCCTCTTTCGCAGAAATCCATCGAAAGCCAGGCGGAGATGAACATTTTGGCGCCGGAATTGAACAAGATAAAAAACAGTGGCGCCTCTAAAGAAGAACAAGCGCGACAAACTTTTGAGCTTTACAAAAAACACAACACTAATCCTTTTTCCGGCTGTCTTTTGGTTTTGATTCAGATTCCGATTATTTTCGCTTTGTATTATGTTTTTTATAAAGGAATAAATTTTCAAACAGGGCTTTATTCTTTTATCCACGCGCCGGCGCACATCAATATGATTTTCCTCGGCATTTTGGATATCAGTAAAAAAAGTTTGTTCTTGGCGATTTTAGCCGGCATCTCGCAATATTTCCAGGCGTATTTTATGCCCCAGCCGGTTTTATCTCCGACCGCTAGCGGCGCGGTTCCGTCTTTTCAAGATTCTTTCGCCAAAAGCATGAATACGCAGATGAAATATGTTTTTCCGTTTTTAATCGCTTTCATCGCTTACCGCATTTCCGGCGCGGTGGCTTTGTATTGGATCACCAGCAATCTTTTTATGGTTTGCCAGCAAATTTATGTCAAACGGGAAAGAAATTTTAAGGTAGTTATAAAGTAATACCCCCTCCTTTCTCCTCCCCCTACAGTAGGGGGAGGACGGGTAGGGGTAAATAAAAATATGGACAAAGAAGAAATTCAAAATTTAATAAAAGAACTGATTGAAAAAACCACCGTCAAACTTAACGGAATTGAGATAAAAGAAGATGGATCGAAAAATATCTGGATTTCCGCGGAGGTGGACCAGCCGCATTTTTTTATTTCCCATGACGGCGAAGGATTGCAGGCCTTGAATCATGTTGTGCGGAGGATTATGGAAAAACGCCTCACCCCTGATGACATATCTATCCTTGTTGACATCAACGGTTTTCAAAAAAAACGGGTGGAAAATATTCAGGCCATCGCGCATATGATGTCCGAGCGCGCCAGATATTTTAAATCAAATATTGAAGTTGATCCAATGTCTTCTTTTGAACGGAGAATCGTGCACGAATTTTTAGCCGAAGCCGCCGATTTAAAAACCGAATCGGTCGGTGTTGGTCCGTCGCGTCGAGTGGTGATCAAATATGTGGGAACAATATAATGCAACCCCCTAAATCCCCCTTATCAGGGGGACTATCGAAATTTTCCTCCCCTGACAAGGGGAGGTTAGGAGGGGTTGCGTTTATTTTAAGGAAAGTTCCCACAAATAAGAATCTTTTTTGTTCACAAAAAATAAATAATTTTCTCCGTCATCTAGCGCCAATTTAATGCCGTCAATTTCTTGATTGCCGGTTATGGTGATCGGATCCACCAGCATTGTCGTGTTGCCGGTGGTCAAATCGATTTTCCAAAACTGATCACTGAAAGAAACCGTTCCTTGATACCAAGAGTCCGGATATTGTCCCGGAC
>JBAPNK010000068.1:0-4026 GCA_049279095.1 Minisyncoccia bacterium | reverse complement strand
TTGATTTCTTTTTTTATTTTTTTGGGGTCCACGATTCCATTCGCTTCTACCGGCACGATAGAAATTTCCGCCAATTTTCTTTTTTCTAAAAGTTTAAAAGTTTCCAAAACCGATGGATGTTCGATGTTGGTCGTGATGATGTGCGGCATACATAGGAGTTTCCTATGTACATAGGAAACTCCTATGTATTGAACAATGCCTTGAATCGCCAAATTGTTGCTTTCAGTTCCCCCGCTGGTAAAAATAATTTCATCCGGCCTGGCAGACAAAACGCCGGCGACTTCCCTTCTCGCATTTTCTAATTTGCTTTTGGCTTCCACGCCGAGTGAGTGGATCGAACTTGGATTTGCCGAAATGCTGGCGGCATAATCCAAATATATGTTTTTTGCCCCGCCACGGCGGGGTGAATTTGATTTAGCCATAAAAATAGTATATATTGAAAGTATATGAATGCAAAGCTCCCCGGTGTTTTTTTGTTGGCTTTTTTTATTTTGACCGCCGTCACTGTTCTTTTCATTTTCCTTGGCGCCCTTTGGGCTATCGTTACGGAAAAGCGCTTGAAGAAATTTTTTCTCGGCAAAAAAGCGAAAGATTTGGAAGACACCATCAATACACTCGAAACAGAAATCGGCAAATTAAACAAGGCAAAAAATAATCTGGAAAAAGAAATCTCAATCATCAACGGCAAACTTAAAAAAACCGTTCGCGGATTGCAAACAGTGCGCTTTAATCCTTTTCCGGACCAGGGCAGCAACCAGAGTTTCGCGATCGGCATGCTTGATGAAGAAGGCGACGGCTTGGTGATTTCCAGTTTATATTCCCGCGAACGAATGAGCATTTTCGCCAAACCGGTGAAAAACGGACAATCTGAATATGAACTTTCGTCAGAAGAAAAAGAAGCGCTAAAAAAAGCGGAAGTAAAATAAAATTATGGAAAATGAAAAAAAACAAAATTTGGCGGCAAAGCCGCCGGTCGTGGCGGTGATGGGTCATATTGACCACGGAAAATCCACCCTGTTGGATTATATCCGAAAAACAAATGTGGTTGACAGCGAGATCGGCGGCATTACCCAATCTATTTCCGCTTACGAAGTTGCAGTCTCGACGCCGGATAAATCCGAGTCGGGGAAAATCACATTTTTGGACACGCCGGGACATGAAGCTTTTTCCAAAATGCGCGAACGGGGCGTGGAAATAGCCGACATCGCGATTTTGATTGTCTCGGCTGAAGATGGAGTCAAAACTCAAACACTGGAAGCATGGAAAACGATTGTTGAATCCAAAATTCCCTGCATCGTCGCCATAAACAAAATAGACAAGTCCGAAGCGAATGTGGAAAAAACCAAACAAGAACTGGCGGAACACGAAATTTATTTGGAAAATTACGGCGGCAAAATACCTTGCGCGGAAATTTCCGCCAAAACCGGCGTCGGCGTGGATAATTTTCTGTCGCTGATTTTGATTCTGGCGGAAATGGAAAACTTAACCGGCAATATTGGAGAAAACGGTTCTGGTTTCGTGCTGGAAGTGAATTTAGATTCTCAGCGCGGAATTTTGGCGACCTTGATTATCAAAAACGGAACAATCAAAAAAGGAATGACCGTGGTCGTGGAAGATTCTTTATGCTCAACCCGCTTGCTTGAAAACTTTTTGGGCAAAACAATCGACTCGGCCTCGTTTTCCTCGCCAGTCCGCGTCACGGGTTTTAATAAAATGCCGAGAGTCGGCGCCCAATTCAAATCGTTTCAAAAAAAATCGGAAGCGGAAGAATACGCAAAGAATTGGCAAGACTTGGAGGTTCTTCCTCCGCTTGGAGGAAGAACCTCCAAGTCCGAGGAAAATAATAAAAAAATAATTCCGATAATTTTGAAGGCGGATGTTTCCGGTTCCATTGAAGCCATTGAAAAAGAAATTAATAAAATAAACTCCGAACTTAACGCCACAGTAATTAAAAATGCCGAGTTTAAAATTGTTTCAAAAGGCGTCGGCCCGATTTCCGAATCGGACATCAAGGGAGTAAATTCGGGAGCGGAAACAATAGTTATCGGATTTAAGGTAAAAATAGATAAAACCGCTTTGCAAATCGCGCAAAAAAAAGGCATAACAGTCAATTTTTTTGAGATAATTTACAAAATGACCGAGTGGCTCCAAAAGGAAATGGAAGAACGGCGACCGAAAATTGAAACCGTGGAAATGCTCGGCCGAGCAAAAATTGTCCGCGCTTTTTCCCGGACCAAAGAGCGGCAGATAATCGGAGGCAAGGTTACGGAAGGAGAAATAAGTTTGAACAGCGTCGTCCGAATAATGCGCCGGGAATTTGAAATCGGCCGCGGAAAAATCGTGAATTTGGAAAAAAGCAAAACCAAAGTCGGCAAAGTGGAAGCAAATTCCGAATTCGGAATGATGCTGGAATCAAAAACGGAAGTGGTCGCCGGCGATGTTTTGGAATCATTTACTATAAGTCAAAAATAAGACCTCACCCTAGCCCTCTCCTTATAAAGGAGAGGGAAAAATTATGAATCAAAGAAACGAAAAAATAGCGAATCGCATCAAGGAAATCTCCGCGCAATTTTTGGGCCGCGAAAACAACCGAACGACGCTCATTACCATCACCAGCGCCACCTGCTCCCCCGACTTAAAAAAAGCTACGATTTTTATCACCGTGTTCCCGGCGGACAAAGAAAAGGTTGTTTTGGATTTTGTGAAAAGAAATTTGGGAGAGTTGCGGGAATTCTTGAAAAAAAATCTGCCGATCAAGACAATTCCCTTCCTGTATGTCCAAATAGATTTGGGCGAAAAAAACCGCCAAAAAATTGACGAATTGCTGCGAAATAGCTAAACTGAATATACTCCTAAGTGGGCCTGGTAGCCAAGTGGTAAGGCATTCCTCTGCAAAAGGAATATACGGCGGTTCAATTCCGCCCCAGGCCTCAAGCCCGAGTGGCGGAATTGGTATACGCGCACGACTTAAGATCGTGTCCCGTAAGGGATGTGGGTTCGATGCCCACCTCGGGCACAGTTTTTTGAAAATTTTTCCCGCCCATAGCTCAGCCGGTAGAGCACTCGCCTCTTAAGCGATTGGTCGTTGGTTCGATTCCAACTGGGCGGACAGAGCTAAAAAACTATAGAAATGCAGATTTTTATTCCATCACTAAACTAAGTCCAGCTTTTTCTTCAAGAGCTTCAATTCTTTTATCATGATTACTCATAACCACCGTAGTCAGGTCATCTATTTTTTCATTTAGTTCAGCAAGACTTTCTCGAGTTTCATTTCGAAAAGATTTAACTTCAGACTTCAATGCATCAAAGTCGGATTTCGTGGCAAGAATGGAAGTTAATTTTTTAATATCTTCATTATCTAACATACGCAAATTATACCAAAATCGCGAACTGTAAGTCAAATAATTTTTACACACAGATGCGGCGCCATTTTTTATGTTATAGTATTTTCATTGCTGGAGTGGCGGAATTGGTATACGCGCTGGTTTTAGGAACCAGTGCCGCAAGGCTTGAGGGTTCGAGTCCCTCCTCCAGCACCTTGACAGAATTGTTTTGATATGCTACACTTGGCTTGTAAAATTTTGAAATTGAAAGTATAATTTATAAAGGTCTTATTTATTAAATAATAATAAAAAATTTATGAAGAATCCTTTTGAAAATAGTTTTTTGGGAAAAGTAACTCGTAATATAGCTTTGGGTGCGGCGTTAGCCGGTGGCGCAGGCGCAAGTCAATTTGATATTGCAAAAGCTCAGACTACAGCAATTATGGCTAAGTTTGATGCCGAAAATCCAAAAGCGACTAAAGCTCAAAGAAATGCTGTTTTAGCAGAAGCAAAAGTAAAAGAAGCTGAAGCCAAAGACGCGGATGAAAAAGAAAAAAACGCTGCAAAGATCGGTGTTGCTCATGAAAACAAAGCAATTATTACCGGCACCGAGCGCGAACAAACAGAAAATATATATGATGCAAAAGGAAACATAATAGGTGAAAGAAAAGTAAAGGAAAGTTCAAAAGATATGATGAAGCAT
>JBAPNK010000067.1:0-5818 GCA_049279095.1 Minisyncoccia bacterium | reverse complement strand
CGTTTGCGCGCCGCTAAAATCGCGCAAGTAACGCAAGTGCCGGTCGTCATTCGCGAAGGCGACACCGCGATGATGAAACTAGAATTAGCGATTATTGAAAACTTACAGCGGGAGGATTTGAATGTCGTCGACCGCGCGCGCGCTTTTTTCCGCCTGGTCAACGAATTCAAATTTACTCACAACGAAGTTGCCAAGAAAATGGGACGCAGCCGGGAATTCGTTTCCAACTCTTTGCGAATTCTGACCCTGCCGGAAGAAATTATCGCCGGCGTTTCCGAAGGCAAAGTCACCGACGGGCACACCCGGCCGCTTTTAATGCTGGCGGATCATCCGGAAGAGCAGTTGGTTTTATTTAAGGAAATTGTTTATAAAAAAATCACGGTGCGCGACGCGGAAAAATTGGCGCGAAAGATAGCTTACGACCGCGTGCGCAAGAAAGAATTTATGCCGGATCCGGAGCTGGTGGAGCTGGAAGAAGAATTTCAGGAAAAATTGGGCACGCGCGTGCATATCGACCGCAAAGAATTGGGTGGCCAAATCAAGATTGATTTTTTTTCCACGGAGGACTTGCGGATGATTTTGGATTTGATTCAAAAAGGAGAGATTGAAAAGAAACCGGAGGAAATGCTGGAAAGACATATTGAAAGTGAAACGGTGAAGCCGCCGGAGGAAAATGCGCCCACTTTAGAGGTTGCTCCTGACACATCGCAGAATGACGCTGACTTATATAATATTTCCAATTTTAGCATTTAAGATTGTCCGAAAGATTTAAGTTTGGAAAGCAAGCTGTTTTTTTCCAAATAAGATTTGATGTGTTTTTTGGCGATAGTCGTTTGGAC
The DNA here is from genome assembly GCA_049279095.1 of Minisyncoccia bacterium. GTDB lineage: Bacteria > Patescibacteriota > Minisyncoccia > Phycocordibacterales > UBA9973 > UBA9973. The sequence continues at coordinate 4,979 of JBAPNK010000067.1, read as the reverse complement.
ATATTCCAGCCACTTGGTGGACGGTTTTGAATTTTTCTTGGTGATTATTTCCACGATATCTCCGTTTTTCAATTTGGAAAAAAGCGGCGACATTTTGCCGTTTATTTTCGCTCCGGAAGTGTGGTCGCCTATGTCGGAATGGATCGCGTAAGCAAAATCCAGCGGCATGGAATCCTCCGGCAAGTCAAGCACATCTCCCTTGGGAGTAAAAACAAAAATGCGATTGTTGAAAAAATCGGTTTTCAGGTGCTCGATGAATTTTTGCGGTTCAGCCGGATTGTAATGTATTTCTTTCAATTCCTCGATCCATTTGAATTTGTCTTTATTGTCTTGAAATTTTTTATCTCCTTGTTCTTTGTAGGCGAAATGCGCCGCGATTCCGTAAGCCGCTTCGTTGTGCATTTCTTTGGTACGAATTTGAATTTCGGCGATGCCGCCGGATCCGGTAAAAATGGTGGTATGGATTGATCGATAGCCGTTGGTTTTCGGCAAAGCGATGTAATCTTTGATTCGGCCCGGCAAGGGATTCCAAATTGAATGCACGATTCCCAAAACCCGATAACAATCTTCAATTGTATCCACGACCACTCGCAGAGCTACGATATCATATATTTTTTCAATATCCATACCATATCTCAGAAGTTTTTTATATAAGCTATATTTATGTTTGATGCGATAGTCAATTTCAATAAATTTCACTTTATTTTTTCTCAATTCTTTTTTTAGCTCCTCGCTCACCTCATTAAGATATTTTTCATAAAGATCTTTTTTTTCTTCAATAATTTCTTCTATTTTTTTATATTCTTCCGGATAAGCGTAAGGAAAAGCCGCGTCTTCTAATTCGCCTTTCAATTTTCCCATGCCGAGCCTATTGGCCAATGGCGCGTAAACCTCAATGGATTCTATGGCAATGCGAGTTCTTTTTTCCGGACGCACGAATTGCAGCGTTCGCAAATTATGCAACCGGTCGGCGAATTTTATGATAACCACCCGAATGTCGTTGGCCATCGCCACGAAAAATTTGCGCAAACTCTCCACATGGCGCTGATGCCCGCGATATTTCAAGGTTCCCAACTTGGTAACGCCCTTGATTAAAAACAAAATATCCTCGCCGAATTCTTTTTTTATTTCTTCCTCGGTGGTTTTTGTGTCTTCCAAGGTGTCGTGCAAAAGTCCGGCGGCGATAGTTTGCGCGTCCATTCCGAATTGCGCTAAAATTTTAGCAGTCTCAAAAGGGTGAATGAAATAAGGTTCGCCGGAAAGCCTTTTTTGGCCTGTATGCGCCCGTTCCGAAAAATCGTAAGCTTTTCTGATCAGCTCTTCGTCTTTTTTGGTGATTTTGGCGTCAATCAAATCAAAAATTTCACTGATTTTTTCCGTTGCATTGGGCATAAAAGGATTATAGCATAAAACTATTTTCCTAAAAATTTTATTTTGTGTCAATTTTCGGAATTTTATCCGGCCGGAAGTTCGGACAATCTTTTTTACTGCATCTCTCTGGAATGGTTTTTGTGCCGGCCATCATCAAAGACCCGCAAAGTTGGCAGATGTTGCCGGTGGGTTTTGCCTTAATTGCGAATTTGCAATCCGGATAATTAGAACAGGAATAAAAAATTCCGAATCTTCCGCGTCGTTCGGAAATGTCGCCTTTTTTACAAAGAGGACAAATTACTCCGGTTTTTTTCTTAGCTTCTTCGGCTTCGTCTTTTTTGATAAATTTGCATTTTGGATAACGAGAACATGCAATAAAACTGCCGGTGCCATCGCGCCTTTCTTTAATAACTAATTTTCCACCCATATCTTTTTTTCTTTTTCCCCCCGCCTCCGCTAAAGCTACTGCGGGCGAAGCACATAAAGGACATGGTTCGCCAGTTTCTTTTGGTCCTTGCAATTCTTCTCCGTCGAGAGTCAAAGCGCCATCACAATCCGGATATCTGGAACAGGAATAAAACTTTCCCGCGCGAGAAAGTTTGACAATCATTGGACTGCCGCATTTTGGGCATTTTATATTTTCCGGGGCTTCGCCCAAATTCGTGGCTTTTTCCAATTTTTCTTTTGACTGGACAACTTTCAAAAATGGTCCGTAAAAATCTTTCAAGGTTTTTTCATATTCGCGTTCGCCGCGCGAAATTTCGTCCAATTCGTCTTCCATTTCCGCGGTGAAAGTGTCGGAAATATAATTGGCGAAATTCTTTTCCAAAAAATCCGACACCACTTCGCCGACATCGGTGGGAAATAAAGTTTTATTTTCTTTGTTCACATAACCTCGTTCTTCAATCGTTCGCATTATGGAAGCGTAAGTGGACGGCCGACCGATGCCTCGAGCTTCCAGTTCTTTAATCAAACCCGCTTCGCTATATCGTCCGGGTGGTTCGGTAAATTTTTCCTGACTCTCTAAATTCAAAAGTTTTAATTTTTCTAGGGCGACGCAAGCGGGCAGTTCCACATCTTCTCCGCGCGCGCCGGTATCCACTGCCAGCCATCCCGGAAAAAGCAAACGGGAACCCGTGGCAACAAAGTCGGGAATGACCTCACCCCGGCCCTCTCCTTGTGAAGGAGAGGGAGAAATGTTCGCGCTAATTTTCGTTTTTAATAATTTCGCATCTGCCATTTGCGATGACACGGCGCGTTCCCAAATAAGGCGATAGAGTCGATCATAATCATCGTGCCCGATATGAAGTTTGTCTATGTGCGTCGGTCTGATGGCCTCGTGTGCTTCTTGCGCATTTTTTGATTTGGTTTTGTAAATTCTAGCTTGCGCGTATTTGTTCCCGTATTCTTTTTTCACAAATGAAATTATTTGTCCTTGCGCCACACTTGCCAAATTCGTGCTATCGGTTCGCATATAGGTAATGTGTCCCATTTCGTAAAGTTTTTGGGCGATCTGCATAGTGCGCGAAGGGGAATAGCCAAGTCGTGAACTGGCCGTTTGTTGCAAAGTGGAAGTGGTAAAAGGCGCGCGCGGAGAGCGTTTTTGTTCGGATTCTTTGACATCTTTGACAACCCAATTTTCTTTTTTTCCCAGCTCTAGAATTTTCTCCACCAACTTTTCATCCCGCGGTTCTTCGGAACATTCCAAGGTAATTTTCTCCCCTCCTGCCTGAGGAGGGGTGCCCTTTAGGGCGGGGTGGTGGGAGGTTTCAAATAATCCTTTTAGTTTCCAAAATTTCTCCGGCACGAAAGCGCGAATTTCTCTTTCCCTTTCCATTATTATTCGTAAAGCGGGGGATTGAACTCGACCGGCGGAAAGTCCATACCGGACTTTTTTCCAAATAAGCCCGCTCAAATCATAGCCAACCAGCCTATCCAGCACTCTTCGCGCTTCTTGCGCCTTGCGCAGGGCGGTATCAATTTGGCGCGGATGTTTTAACGCTTCCTCTACCGCTTCTTTGGTAATTTCGTGAAAAGTTACCCGTTCTATTTTAGCTTTGACTTTTTTATCCGCTTTTAAAAGTGTCTCAATATGCCAAGCAATCGCTTCTCCTTCGCGATCAGGGTCTGTGGCTAAAAGTATCTCGTTGGCTTTTTCTCCCAATGATTGGAGTTCATGCACAACTTTTTCTTTACCTTTTGAAATTTCATAATGTGGAACAAAACCTGCCGTGATGTCGATAGCTTGTTTGTTTGATTTCGGCAAATCACGCACATGTCCGACCGAAGCGCGCACGGTCCATTTCCCATCCAAGTATTTCTCAATAGTTTTGGCTTTGGACGGAGATTCAACAATTAAAAGTTTCATATTAAAACAAGTATTACACAAAACAGAATTCTTTTGCAAATTTCTGGCAAGAATATTGCGTAAAAAATAGGGTTTGATATAATAGAAGCATAAATTATTAGAAGAAAAAAAATAGAATGAAAAAGACAATAAAAAAGAAAATGAGTATTGAAGATTTGGCTCTGTCTATGAATAAGGGTTTTGGTCGCGTTAATAAGAAAATTGATAATGTTGTAGATTTAGTTGATAAATTAGCTGCCTCCACATTAAAGGGTTTTGAAGGTGTTGAGGCAAGAATGGCCACAAAAACTGATATTGAAGGGCTTAGGAGTCAAATTTCGGGAGTCAATAACAGAATTGATGATATTTCTATGAATAGAGTTAAATACGAAGATCATAATAAACTAAAAGTCAGGGTGGGTTTTATAGAAAGGAAATTGGAAATAAAAAGTTGAATTAAATAATAATATGTCTAAACCTATTACATTTGTTGCAACTAAATATAAAGATGAGCCAACCCAAGTAACCTTTTGTGATTCTAAAGGCAAGTTGGTTTCTTTTAGGGCCACCAAAGAAATGCCCACTAAAGAGGTGGTAAATTTTACAGCACGAAATGAGTCAAAAAGAAAAAAATAAAATAAATATGAAAGATTTTGACTCTTGGAATGAATTAAAAAAGAAAATTGATGCCAAAAATGATCTGCCGGATAATTTTCCCAAAGAAGGAGAAGTTTGGATGAGTAGTGTCGGTCTAAATATCGGTTATGAACAAAACGGAAGCGAGGATAATTTTTCTCGTCCCGTGTTAATCGTAAAAAAGTTTAATAATCATATGTTTTGGGCTGTGCCATTATCCACCAAGCAGAAAGATTTTGATTTTTATTTCAATTATACCGACCCGAACAATCAAAAAGTTTCCGCTATTTTGGCTCAGTTGAAATTGGTAAGTGTTAAAAGATTAAAAAGGGATATCTATGTAATGCCCAGTGAACTTTTTAATCAAATAAGGAAAAAACTTAAAGCATTCTTGTAGAAAATCGAAACCCGCCTTTTGGGCGGGTTTCTCGAAGCCTTTCGGCACTTTGTACACTTAGTATAGCAAACGAACGAACGAAGTCAAGCAAAATTTTAGACTGTCTAGAAATTGGCTTTTTGGGCTGATTTTTGCTATTATTAAATTGTAGATGAAAAAAAATCTTATAGAAATTTTCGGGTGGTATGGAACAGTGGCAATTGTTCTTGCATATGTTTTGGTTAGTTT
>JBAPNK010000066.1:0-1511 GCA_049279095.1 Minisyncoccia bacterium | reverse complement strand
AAAACAGGTCAAATTATGGTTCTTTATATCTCTTTGGCAATCTATTTCTTTTTCTAAATACTTATTATTCATAAAATTAATTATATCAAAATTTCAAATTATATAAAAGAATATATCTTTTCCCTCAGGGTAAAGGAAAATTAGGCAATTCCTTTTAAAGTCAGGAGTTTATTGAAGTTGAGTCCGAGTGAAAAAATTGCGAGGGAAATATTTTCAAAGTTATTCATTCTTAAAATATTGAGGACAATGCTTCTTAATATTGCAAATACAGCAGGATTCTTTCTAATTCTTGATTTATCTTCATGCAAAGTTATGTCTTTAACGCAATGATTCTTGTTTTCGATTTTCCAATGGTCCCTTATGTATTTTAAGAATATTTTTGCCGTAAATATTTCTGTAGAAGCATAATACGAATAGAATACAGTTATTTCCTTGTGCTTCTTTTCCCTTGTATCAAACTCTTGACGGGTTCTTTTTATCTCAACAACGCATTTTACCTCTCTCCATTCACTGCAAGTGTTTTTTAGGGTTTTATCAACCTTAAATACCTTTGCCCGTCTTGATTCTATTCTACCATGTCCTTTTTCTGATCTTTCATAATCTTGTGAAATACATTCACAATTCTGTGTTATTCCAATAGCCTCGGAATAAATCGTTTCCTGATTTTCTTTTATTTGAACTATAGCTTGATTATTACTATTAATAATCTCCTCTAAAGTTTTTTTTGACAGTGCAGGGCATCCATTGTGAAAATTTTATTTTCAATGCCCAATTTCTTGATAAGTTCAGGCAATACAGGTATTTCATTTGTCTTATCATCTATTTTTGAATGAGCCAGTATCAAATTAAGATTTGTTTCAAATATACTTAACATTTGAGTGGCTCTTTGATCTTTCATATGGTCATAACTTCCTCTTAATGTCTTTCCATCCGCTGCAAGAACACCTGAAAAAGCTAATTTATCAAATTTTAAAACATCTTGAATATATTTTCTGAACATATCTTCAAGTTCTTCATAATCTACTGTGTAAAATATCTTTCTAATTGTTGATTTTTCGGGTGCTTTTACCCATCCCATATTGAATATTTCATCTAATATCCAGAATTTATCATCAATGAATGCTGCTATCTTTGGATATGAGTCAGCTCCACTTATACAAGCCAGTAGTGAAAAGAATAAAACATAACCTAAATGATATTGTTTACCATTTCCCTTACGTTTATCCCGAATTTGATTCAAATAATCCAGTAACATAAACCATACCTCCTATTTCTTACTAATAGAAGCATGGCTCATTTTGCCGTTTTTTTCCAAAATTTGACTTTTTAAATCTTCCTTTATTACTGGCTTTTAGTAACTTTTCCTCAGCCCTGAGAATAATAATTTATCCAGGTTTTGGCATTCCTGATTATAAGGACAGCGGAAAAAATGCGTAAGTATTTTTTATTGATTGATTAATTTTAATCCCAGTAATAAGCCTCCGCCATAGGGAATGTAAATAGTTTGATAC
>JBAPNK010000065.1:0-2086 GCA_049279095.1 Minisyncoccia bacterium | reverse complement strand
GCCTATAGCGGCAACGAGTCACCAAAAAAGAACTATCTATCGTCTTTTATGCGAGAACAGAAAGAAATAAATAAGAAAAAATAACTAATTTTCTTTCATTAGCACATCGCTATTTTAGTAGTGTGTTTGATAATATGCTCATATTTTGCTACTATAAAATAGTCGAATTTTATTATTAATTTAATATGTTTTTATAGTCTTTTTAAAATTGGTTTTTTGAGGAACAGAGGTCCACCCAATAACACATGTTTTTGAACCAGAATTCTGTTTAACCTTTATTTCTCAACACATAATACGAAGAGCGTGTAGTTCAGTGGTAGAACGCTGTCCTGATAAGACAGAGGTCGATGGTTCGATCCCATCCACGCTCACTAGAAGAAACTCTCTCGGCATCGAGCGAAAAAATGGGCGACGCCTCCGGCGTAATGTCGGGCGAATGAATGAAATCCGCCTTGCGGGTGCGGGCGAAAATGCTGGGCGGGCAAAATGAGATTGAAATAGTTTTGTTGTTTAGTGCGGGGTTCGTTCCGAAGGAACGTAGAAAATCTTTCATTTCGTGAAGATTTTCTCTGGATGCCAGAAACCCCGCGTGTTTTGAATCCAAAATCCACCTCCGCAGTGGTTCGACCCAATTCTTTCTCTCGGCTCTGGCAGATGAAGATTTGGCTTGAAGCGAGAGTTTTTGGCGCATGAGGTTATCTTTCTTTTTTAAATAAAGTTCGCGATCGACGTTCCCATCCAAATGTAGGTCAACCAGAGCATTCAGTTTCGCTTCAAGCGTCTTTAAATCTTCTTTAAACTGCCCGAGCCGATTTCCCGAAGCGTGGATTTCCTCTTGCTCAAAATCTTCTACCTTTTTGAGCATATAATCCGCCCACGCTTCGGGAAGCGAGATTGATTGAATCTGTTCTTTAACTTGCCGAGCGAGTTCGTGTTCCACAAGATATTTTTGACCACATTTTCCTTTCTTTTTTGTACAACGATAATAGCGATATCTACCGCCATTACCTTTGCACCACTGAGCGGTTATCATACTTCCACATTCGCCACATTTAAATAATCCTACGAAAGGAAAATCGTGGACATTTCTTTTGTATCTCGTGTGTGCTCGCTCGGCTAATCTTTTTTGCACAGCTTCAAACAAACTCGGAGAAAGAATTGGCGCAAAGGTTCCGGGAAAATATTCTCCATTATGTTTAACAAATCCCAGATATGACCGATTTGTTAGCATAGTTTTCACGGAAGCTTTGACAAGTGGCCTTCCGGACCGTTGAGCGACACCGTGTTCCGCCAAAAAATGTGACATCGAATTAAAATTGTGCAAACCTTTAGAATATTCTTCAAAAGCGCGAACAATAACTTTTGTTTTTACTAAATCGGGCTCAATGTTTCGCGTTTTTGGATTATTCACATAACCAAGCGGAGCGTGAGTCAGCCATTCACCTCGTCGCAATTTTTGGCGGATTCCTCGCTCAACATTTTGTTTCAAATTGTCGGAATAGTATTTGGATTGTCCGAAAGCCACTTGAAGCATAAATAGCCCCTGCGGAGTGGGTTCAAACCAAAATGTCGGAAAGCGTAAAGAAACAACTTTAGAAGTGTCTACTGCGTAAATGATGCGACCACCATCCACAGAGTTTCGAGCAAGGCGGTCAGGATGCCACGCTAAAATACCAAAAGAACCGTCGCGCTCGATTTTCGCCATCATTTTACCAAACACTTCTCGTCCCGGACTCTTTGCGCTTTTCGACTCTTGAAATTCTTCTACAATTTCTAGATTTTCTCTACTCGCAAATTCTCGAAGCTCAAAAAGTTGAGCTTCGATAGACATAACTTGCTTATCGTCTTCTTCCGTAGATTTGCGAGCATAGAGAAAATATTTTGGTTTGTTTATCATAGCTTTTGGATTCAAAACTTATAAACTTACGAAACTATTTACAATCTCATTTCTGTTTTCATGCCCGCCCATTTTTTCGCCCGCACCCGCAAGGCGGATTTCATTCTAATGCCCGACATTACGCCGGAGGCGTCGCCAATTTTTTCGCTGGATGCCGAGGGAGTATCTTCAAGTGATCTAATCTTAACC
>JBAPNK010000064.1:0-5302 GCA_049279095.1 Minisyncoccia bacterium | reverse complement strand
TTTATTGTCCCGAGAGCAGGTTGATTATTGAAATTGACGGCGCTTCGCATAACCCCAAAGAAGCTAAAGGATATGATAAAAATAGAGATGAATATTTTAAGGAACTTAGTTATAAAACAATACGATTAGCTGTTAGATTCGGAAGTATCTAACGACCATTCAATAATTTTAAATCCTAAGTTTTCTAAAAATAATTTGGTTTTGGCTGGTCCTAAACTGTTGTAAGAAAAGTTTTCTCCATACATCTCCCCTTGAATTTGCCCCTCATTTCCACCATGAGTAAAAAGCAAATAACCGCCATCTTTCAACCAGCCGTAGAGTTTAGTAAAAACCTTTTCGTGCTCATCGGGTTGTAAATGGAACAATGAATCCCAAGCAACAATGCCTGAAAATTTTTGTTCCGTATGAAATCTTTGAATCCCCCTCTCCTTCACAAGGAGAGGGGTAGGGGTGAGGTCGAATGGTGTGGATCTATTTTGAATTTGAATTCTGCAGAATCTGCCAAATCTCTGGCGAGACGGCGTAATTCGGATTAATTTCCAGAGTTTCTTTCCAGTCGGCTATCGCGGCGTCGTATTTTTTTTCTTGCCAATACAAGATTCCCAAATTATAATACGCGTCGTCGTAATACGGATTATTCGCTAGCTCCATTTTGTATTCCGTTTCCGCCTGGTCAAATTTATTCTCTTCTGCGTATATCAAACCCAAATTATTGTGCGCCATTTGTTCGGTCGGGTTAAGCGCGAGCGCGATTTTTGATTCTTTTTCGGCATCAGCCAAATCGCCCGCCAGATAATCCATCGCGCCCAAGTTGCGATGCGCCAGCGGATAATGCGGAGAATGCGCCACCGCATCTTTCCAGAAAGCCATTTTGTCCGCGAAACTTCGGCTGTGGATTAAAGTGATGGCGCAAAATAAAATTAGCAAAAAACCGATCGCGATTTGCGCGCTTCTTTTTTTGAAATCAATTTTTCGGATGAAGTCGGTTTCCAAAAGAACTATGAAAATTCCGATAATCGGCACATACAATCGGTGTTCAATAAAATCGGCCACCAAGCTTGTGTTCGGGCGAATGAAAGAAGGCAACAAAAACGCCAAAAACCAGCCGAAACCGAGCAGAATAAAATTCCAACGCTTGTTTTTGGTGAAAAAAATCAGCAAAAATAACAAAATTGCCGCAATGATCCCATAGACGAAGGTCGTGTCCTGCATAATCGGCAAAACGGAAAGATTGAACGGCAAAAATATTTTCCCCAAAAATTGGATTACGGCCGGAAGATTGAAAAATACTGATTTAATCATTTCGGGGAGGGTAATGCCGGTTGAATTTCGCAAAACCAAATAGCGGAGACCGGCCCAGACACCGGCCAGACCGATGGAACCTATAAAAAAATAAAAGCTTTGCCGCCAAGCTTTTTTCTTTTCTGAGCCAGCTTCCTTATTTTGTTTTTGGTAAATGAAATAAAAATAAAAAAAGATTATGGGAATAATTAAAATTCCCGATTCTTTGGTAAAAAACGCCAAGCCGCAAAAAAACAGCGACCAAAATAAATTCCTATTTTTTTCTTCCCGGACATACTTAACAAAAAAAATAAAAGTTAAGAGCAAAAATATCGCCAGCAGAGAATCATTCCGGCCGGGGATCCAAGCGACGGTTTGAGTCATTACCGGATGGATCAAAAAAATAAAAGAAAACAAAAAAGCCAGCTCTTTTTTATAATCTAATTTTTTTAGAAAAATAAAAAGCAGGCAAGCCGCCAAGATATGCAAAAGCACATTAACAAAATGATAAATGAACGGACTAGCGCCGCCGATTTGATAATCCAAAATGAAAGAAATGGTCAGCAATGGCCGATAGTAAAAAGCAGAACTGTTGAACAAGTGAAAAACATCGGTGCCGAAAGACCAAAAAATATTATTGATGTTGGAAAGAAATGTCTGGTTGCCCAAGATGAGCACATTGTCGTCCAAGTAGGAAAAACCGAAGAAAAAAGCTTGAAAATAAAGGATAAAACCGAAACCAGCCAGAACCAGAAACGGAAGATAATTTTTGGAAAATATGTTGTTTAATATTTTTTCTAACATTATTTTTTTATAAACAATAGTAAGCTGGCGTTTGGCATTTGTATGGAGGTGAGCGGTTCTTGCCAATGACCGGTATCATTATCACCCCAAACATATCCTCCCACAACCTGGTAGTTTTTGGCAAGCAGATTGTTCAGATAGGTTATAAAAATTTCCGGACTGCCTTCGTTCCAAAGACCACTCATTGACCTTTCTGAAACCACAATCGCTTTCGGCATATTGTTTTGGAGATCCGCGACCGCCTCCCGCTGATATTTTTCTTGATAAGGAGTCGGCAAGTTTATCGGATAGGTGATGTCAAAACGGGTGGCGCTCTGCCGTTCTGCGTAATAATAAATTTGCGGTTCAGAACCGGCGACAAAAACCAAATCGTTCGGTTTGGTAATTTGGGCCATTTGGTTGGCGACGATTTGCGCTTCGCCGAAAGGATTGACCGTGCCGTAAACCCACGCCGAGAGTTCTGCCGGAGTCATAGAAAATTGTTCTTGAAATGGAGCGACCATAAACAGAATTACAATTGGCAAAACAATCGCGGTGGTTAAATTTTTTTGTTTGTCGTTTGGGAGCAGTTCCAAAAAGGAATTAAATAAAGCCCCGCAAAGCAAAGCCAGAAAGGGCATCAAGCTTAAATAATAATGACCGATCGGCGAAGAAAATACTGTCAATAAAGAAAGTATCAGCAGAATGAAATAATATAAAATTTTTTTTGGTTTTTTTAGGAATAATCCGAAAGGCAGAAACAATAAAATCCACCAATAATGCAAAAATTTGGATAAATAATTGAAAAAATTTCCCCAAGGATTTGCAAAAGCGCTCGCGTAAGAGAGGTTAAAAGTAAAAACTTCCTCAAAAAATTTCGGCCAAACTTTCAAAAATGGAATTAATAAAATGATAGCGGAAAAAACAGCGCTCGCGCCGATTAAAATAATTGGTCGGACGAGAACTTGGAAATTTCGCGACTGGGCGAATTTTTTATATAGCCAAAAAATTATTATGAAAACAATTACCGGCAAAGAAATCGGCTTGTAAAAAATAGCCAAGGTTGAATAAAGTCCGGCCAAAATGAAAGGCCAGGATTTTTGGCTATTTTGGCAATAAACAAAAAGCGCCAATAGGGCGATCGTTGGCAAAAGCATGAATTTTTCGGTGTTGGCGGCAAACGGCGTGAGCGGCGGAAAATAAATCATCGGCAAAAATAAAAAAGCCGAAAAGATTCCGGCGTATTTGCCCCATTCTTTTTTGGCAATCAAAAAAACCAAGAGGGAAGTCAAAAATGTGAAAATTGCGGCCAGCACTCGCGGCGGCCAAACTTTTTCCGGAGAAAAAGTTTGGCCCAAGGCGTAAGTGTAAATAATCAGCGGCGGTTTTTGCAAAAAAGAATCTTGGTACGGCGTTCCGCCATTTCGCAAAAGCCAAGCCGAATAAGCGTATTCCCCTTCGTCTCGTTCAAAAGGAGCCGAAAAAGAATTCCAAGAGAGCGTGGCAAAAAAAGAAAGGAATAAAATTATTATTAAAATTGCCGGAAAATATTTTTTCATCTATTAAAAATTCTTTTTAAGAAAAATTTAATACCAACTAAAAGAGAAAGTGTGGCATATCTGACACCCCTTTTGAAATTTATCGAAGAAGAATGTGAATTATATCGTACTGGGATTGGAATTTCTCCAATACGGTAATTTTTCTCAATTATTTGAAATAAAACTTGTGTATCAAAGACAAAGTCATCTGAATTATTTTTAAAATCTATGTTTTGCAACACTTCTCTTTTATAAGCCCGCATGCCGTTAGTCCACTCTGAAAGATTGTAACCGCTTAAAATATTTTCAAAGAAAGTTAGAATACGGTTAATTATATATTTAAGTAAAGGCATACCACCCTCGAGACATTCTTTGCGAGACCTAATACGAGAACCAAGCATTACATCGCAATAATTTTCTTCAATAAAACCAATCAAGTATTTCACAACTTTTGGATCATATTGGTAATCCGGATGCAACATCACGACAATGTCCGCGCCTTTTTGCAAAGCCAAACGGTAGCAAGTTTTCTGATTCGCGCCGTAGCCTTTGTTTTTCTCGTGGCGATACACGGACAAATTGAGTTTCCGCGCCAGGGCGACCGTGCCGTCTTGGCTGCCGTCGTCCACCAAAATAATTTCGTCAACTAAATCTTTTGGTATTTCCGCCACCGTTTTTTCTAAGGTTTTTTCGGCGTTGAATGCGGGTAAAATGACAATGACTTTTGGTTTTTTGGGCATAAATCAATCTTTGATTACTATTAAATGAAGATGAAAATGCGTAGGGATGGTTTTTGTTTTGTTGGTGGATTCCGCAATAGTTTCATAGTTTTTCTGTATATAGGATTCCTTAATTATTTCATATTCTTTTTTTTCCGCCCGGTTTAGTTGTTCAAAAGTAATATGTCTTATTGGCACGATCATATGATGCACTTTCGCAATACGATCCCAAGGAAATCTAGTTTTTAAAATTTTCCAATGTTTGAATTTTTTTATCACTATTTCTTGACAGAGTTTGCACCCGTCATTTTCCAAAAGCCCGGCAGCTATGAGCTTTCTGTATCTTCTGTCCGATCTTTTTGTTCTTAAAATTCCCATATTTTATAACATTAATTTTGCGTTGCTGACTAACTCGGTCTAGAACCTTACCCTGTGAGACCCCACAAGCGTTCTTTGACTGATTTTAGTATACCAAATTGAGGCGTCTCAGTCACCATAGCCAAAATGGGACATCTTATAGAATAAGGGCTTTTCCTACCTTATGAGACTAATGAGACCGTTTTTTGATGTTTTAAAAAAGTCTCATTTGAGTACTATAGCAACATTTATGGATCACCAAAAAGTTGGGCATAAAAATTATTTCTAATTGGCTTGGATCAGAAAAATATTATATAATCAAAGGAAATTGCGAGGAACATAGGGCATATATGCGTTCTGAATATGTAGATGAGGCTTTGTCTAAAATGTTTAAAGTTCTTGCCTTTGATAAGGAAATGATTGAAATTTCCTACTTGGCCTACAAAGAATTAAATATACAAAAAGCGGACTATGTGGACACTAGCAAAGACAACCTCTTAAACGAGCTAAAAGGGCTTTCAGAGAAAGAATCCCTCCTTGTTGATAGTTATACCTCTCAAGTATTACGCAAAGACTTATACGAACAAAAAATGCTTGATATTGAAAACAGACGAACTGAATTAA
>JBAPNK010000063.1:0-5050 GCA_049279095.1 Minisyncoccia bacterium | reverse complement strand
GTCGCCGACTGTCCGAGTGTTAGAACCAAACCCGTCTGGCTCAAAGAAAGCATATTGGAAGGCGAAAGCATCGAAGCGACCGCCGGCCAAACCATCGTGGCGGATTGCGGACCATTCAAACCTTCCGTCACATAAACCGAAGATCCTGCCACCACGCCATAGCCGGAAGTGCTGACAGTGGTCGCAAATGTCCCGTTCCCATTAGTCGTCCCGAGAGAAACCATCTGCTGCCCGATTACTCCGCTTTTAGTGTAAAAAAGCAAAATGCTCGCATTCGGATCGCCGGCGACGCTAATCTGCACTGAATCCCCGTCCCCGGTGCCCGACAAAGACAACGACGGCGTCATCGCGCTTGCCTTCCCGGAAAAAGAAAAAATCGTTATTAAAGTTAGAAATAAAAAACCAAAAAAATTCGGAACCAATAATTTTTTGCTCATACATACATTATACGCTTATTTTGAGAAAATGGGTGCAATGTTCAACACCGAGTGTTGAACCCTTTACTCTTTTTTATACGCAGAAATTCTTTCCAATAATTTTTGATAGGACTTCGCCGTTAAATGCCAGCCGCCGGGCGAAAGCGGATGATCCAGGTCGTCAATCACCAGATAAATGACATACGCCAACATCGACACGCTCATGGTGTAAGTATAATCCAGCCAGATATTTTTGACCCCGATAAACAAAGACAGACAAATCATTAAAGCCGTAGCCAGAAAAATAATTCTTTTTATCGACGGCGGCACATGGTGCGAGCTGAAACGGATTCGCTCGGTGCGTTTTTCGATTAGCTTGGTAAAAAAATTAAAACCGTTCGCCGCGATGGACGGCTGGTTTTGAAACATTGCGAACATAACCGCATTCAATTTCGCCATTGATGCTTCAATGCGATCACTCACAATTTCCTGTTCGCTTTTTTGCAAGCCATCTCCGGACATTTCTTCCAAATAAATTTTTATGGAATTATGAAAAATTTCTCCATTTTCGGCCGGCAAATATCGAGACCACAGCCACATTTCCCGCAAAGTATTCACTTCCCCGCCGACCGCGTCCACTAAACTATTCCAATTCTCCCATTCTTTTTGAATAATGAAACCCGCCAAAATGGAAAACAGCGTTCCGATGGAAGCGTAGAGCCAAGGAATGCCGCCCAGATCCGCCAAAATGACTTTTTTGTTGTAAAAATCGCTGTCGTGCAAACCGAAAAAAATCAGCGAAAAAATTCCGACGAATAAAATTATTTTTAAAGTGAATTTCATGATACCTAAATTATAGCATTAAATTATCAATAAACTTCCTGCTGATAACATTTCTCGCAATAAACAATCTCCGGTCTCTCCGGCGCATAACTCGTTTCAAATTCCACTTCGCATTTTTCGGAATGATTTGCATGATTTTTCTTATCACACATACATTGTCGATGCCAAAGTTTCAATGGATTTCTTTGTTTTAATCTCTGATAGTGTCTGCAATTCGGGCAAAGATGCGGTATAGGCAAATTCATTCTTTGGTAAAATTGGTATTCGGATTCAATTATTTTGAAAGCTTCGGTGCATTGTTCGTTGCAAGTTCCTTTGTGTTCGCATTCTATTACTTTACCGATGATTTCTTCATTCACTTCCTTGATATTATCCGGAATATCTTTTGTTTTAATATCTATTTCATAGTTTCTCTCAACTCTATCTTTCCAGCGATATCCTTGTTTTAACGCTTGTTCTTTAGTTAAAGGAAAATATTCTTGAGCGATGGTTTCGTTGTAGCAGAATGGGCTTAGTTCGGCTGGGAAGAATTCGCCGTATGCATAGGAGTTTCCTATGTCATCGATGTATAGCATTTCATTCATTTGTTGGATGATTTTGGGGATTAGTTCTTCGTATTGGGCTTTGGTGTATTGGTGGTTTAGGATGCAATAACTTTTTTTCTTTAATCCGCAACAGCCAAAAAGATTACTGGAACTGTGGCAATTTACGCTATAAAAAATATTGTTTGAATTATGAATAGTCATACATCCTAAAATGTTTGATGTGTCTATCGTATCAACAGACTCATAAACTAGTTCAGAAACCCAGCCGGCTCCGGGTCCTACATCAAATAAATCTTTTGCCCCAAAACCGCTCCAAGTAGCATAATGGCAATTTTCAGTATTGTCTCCGCCTAAATCAAAACAATAAGTGCAATTTCTTGCGCTCCGAACATGGTCGCCGGTTACATTTTTGCAACTGATAAGTTCCGCGTATTTATGAATTGATTGTAAATATATTTCTTTTTTAAAATTTTCTTGCAGTTTTTGTAAAGATTTAAAACTTCCCATATTCATTTCAGAAATTTTTTTCTCATATTCTTCTTTTGAATACTGTTCGTTCCAAATACAATAAGATTTACTAACTAGATTTGTGCAACCAAAACAATTGTTGCAATTTCTACAATTATATAAAAAGGAACTCTCCAAGCAATTGTAACAATTGGAAGAATGGGTCAATTTATAACAACCATAACAATATAAACAATCATAACAAAATTCAGCTTTTTCAATAATGTAACAATCGGCTGAATCTTTTGAATTTGTAGAACGATTTACATAAAGTAATTTTTCATTCCAACCACCACCAGTAAACAAATAGCAATCTTTATTGTGAGTGGCATAATTGCAATATTCGCTGTTAATATGAAGAGTATTAAATAAAGCTAGCTGTGGAACTCGTTTTAATAATTCACCAAATTGTTTAAAAAATGGTTTGGAAAAATCATAGTCCTTGCCATAATCAAGCGGATCCCATTTATCACTCCACCAATATTTTTCTTCATATGCTTTATATCCAGAAGCAGTCGTAAAAATGGAAATAATATTTTCTCCTGTAGCATCGCATTTTCTTTTATACAATGCTCGTTCATTCCTCCAGGACATACGCCTTGCAAACCGGCACTCCGGGCAAAAGGTCGGCGGCGGGACTTTTATTTTTTCATAAAATCCAAAATCATCCGGCTCGATGGTGAACTCTTTTTTACAGTTTTGACATATTTTAATTTCACTTTTTTCGCTTGACATAAACTATGGTCTTAGTATATAATACAAGAGTCTTAGGGTTTTACAAAACTTTAAGGGTATTACATCCAAGAGCAGTCCTCCGCAAGGAGGGCTGTTTGTTTTTAAGGCTTATCTTTATATTTCAAATCTCTACCCCAAATATCTTCCTGTATGTTTAAAACATCAAAATACCCGTCACCACCCGTTCTTAGTTCTTGAGATATATTATTCTTAGAAGAAAATATAAAAACTTTCTTGTCGCCATTGCGTAAATAATTAACTAGAGCTAAAAAATCAGAGTCACCAGTAAACAGAATAGCAGTGTCATATTTAGGAGAAAAGTGTATAGCATCTATCGTCATTTCTACATCCATATTTCCTTTTTCCTGAATTGAGTCTCCTAATTTATTGTGTTCTATTATCCTTTTCAGTTCTTTTTTCCTCACCGTAAATCCTAACCCTTTTTTAAGATAAGTGAAGAATTTATGTTTTCCAGTTTGGCTTTGTTCTCTAGTCCCTTCGGCCGGATATGCTGTGTAATAAAAAATTTCTATTGAAGAAGCACTGAATTTATTTTTCAAATAAGTTTTTAATTTCTCATAATCAAACATGCGGCCTTTGGCTTTTTGCGCTTCCCATAAATTAGACGCGTCGATAAAAACATATACTTTCTTGGGCAATAATGACATTATCTCACTAACACATTCTTCTATCGGTTTGTTCACATTTATTTCTTTTCCAAAAGAAAATTGCGTAGATTTTTTAAAAACGGCATTTACCGTGTCTTTGCCGTATATTCTTTTTCTTGCTTGATCTCTCTCAAGACAAAGTTCTAGCGACGCTTTAAGTGTAAAAACTTCGTGTTTGTAATCCAATCTTTTAACTAAATCCTCAATTTGAGATTTCCAATAAAAATTCCCGTCAAAAATAACCGGAATGTCATCAGCTAACAATTTTTTCGCTTCGGGAATTATTATTTCATTTGCTTTTAAAAAACTTTTTTGAGAAATATATCCGTCTTCTTTGTCGGCGGTCAATTTGTGTTCGTCTAAAATTTGATCAATCGAAAAAACTTTGGCATTTAGCTTTACTTGCAATTTTTGGGCGATGGTTGATTTTCCGGATCCCAACGGACCCCTGATGATAATATAAAAACTCATAAATTTTATTTAAGCGTCATTCCAATTTTGGTATATAGTGAAAACTTTATTGACCGCAATGTCCAGCAAGCTGTCTATTTTTAAGTTGCCTATATTTTCTCCTTTTTCTATTACAGGAAAAGGGAAATAAGTAAACTCGGTCTTGATAAAATCATTTTCCAATTCCAGAAAAAAAATGATTTTTTCTTTGGCAAGAAGCGAAAGTATATTTTTTTGATTGTCTGACAATATGGACATAATTATTAAAATAGCGCGAGAAAAAACGCCTTGCGTTTAAACGGGTCTATGTCTATTTTATCCCAATGTCTAAGCAAATCTTTCTTATTGATTTTATCTTTTCCGATATCCCAATTTATAAGCTGTTCAAGATTCCAAACAGCAAGGGCATCTTTATTTTTTTTAAGCTCTGTTGTGTCCACAGACCAATGTTTATTCATTCACACATTATAACATAAAAACGAAATTATTTCATCCATTTTTTGTGTAAAATTTTTGTAGCTTTTTGCAGCTTTCACATATTTTTCGTATTTAATAAACTTCCTGCTGATAACACTTCTCGCAGTAAATAATTTCCGGTCTTTCCGGCGCGTAGCTTGTTTCAAATTCCACTTCGCACTTTTGAGAACCGTGAAAATGATTTTTAGCTTGTGGTGAGCTTGTCGAACCATCACACATGCAAGTTCGATGCCAAAGTTTTAAGGGATTTCTCTGTTTTAATCTTTGATAATGGCGGCAATTGGGACAGAGATGCGGAATGGGCAGATTCATTCTTTGATAGAATTGGAGTTCAGATTCTATTATTTTAAAAGCTTCAGTGCATTGTTCATTGCAAGTTCCGTGTGTGGCTTGCCATGAGCTTGTCGAA
>JBAPNK010000062.1:0-13029 GCA_049279095.1 Minisyncoccia bacterium | reverse complement strand
TATGCTAAAAGTAAATTTCTTTCATGTTTGCGAAAATGCGATTGTGGAACAGGGGAGCGGAAATCTTTCGATTATAGGCGTTTTTGAAAATATTAACGCGCAGAATTTTCCGGCAATGCATCCGGTGATGAGCATTGTGGTCGGTTTTGAAAACAATAATCCGGGCATTTACGATGTGGAACTCGTGTTTTTGGATGAAAAAGCGGAAATTTTAAAATTGCCCGCCAAAGTCAATATCGGCGTCAACGGCCGAGGCAATTGGGTTTATAAAATTGTCGGTTATCAAATCCCCCGCGAAGCTACCCAAAAAATAAAATTAAACTACGAAGGGACTACCATTCACACCGGTTACTTAACGATAAATAATAAATAAAAATTATTAATTATTATTTGTGATAAAATATAAATATATGAAAAAAAATCAAAACGGCTTTATTGAGTTGATTATTATCATAATAATCGCTTTGCTCTTGATGAGATATTTTGGCATAACCGTCTCCGGGGTAATAGAGTGGTTCAAAACTTTCTTTGCCAATGTTTTGAAGTAGAAACCAATTTTATAACTACCCAAAACATATATTGTGCGACACGATATCAATTTACTAACACGCGCTTGAAAGCGTATAACCAGCCCTTCCCGCCGCCTCCCCCGTCGCAAAGTAGATTTTATTTTCCGGTTTTATATTCTTGCCGGCGGAACAATTAATCGGGTAATATTTTTTTCCCCTGCTGGAAGCGAAGAAATTTTTTCCTGTCTGCGCAGGCAGGCCGGCAGGATTTGAATTTTGAATTTTTGTCGGGAGCGCGCTAGCTGTCGGTTGCGTCGATATCGCATTCGCGGCCTGATTTGTGGTATCTATCGTCGTTTGTGATGAATCTGGGGGCGAAATTTTTGCGTCCAAAGGACTATTTTCTACGGATAATCTACCCAACTCAAAACATCCCAAACCAGTCAAAATAACGATCACAATCGTCAAAATATCCTTACCTTTTTCACTTTGAATAAACGACTTGATTTTTTCCATAGTTTTAGCTATACTCTTAATTGTTTTTAATTATAAACTAGAACCTAAAACCTAACAACTAATTTTTATGGCCCATAGAAAAGCCGGCGGAACAGCTAAAAACTTAAGAGATTCAAATCCCAAATATTTGGGCATAAAATTGGTCGATGGGCAGAATGCTCAACCGGGCGCGATAATCGTCCGTCAGCGCGGCACGGCCATCCTGGCGGGCAATAATGTCGGTTTAGGCAAAGATCATACCCTTTTCGCCTTGAAAGACGGAACGGTCAAATTCGGCTCTAAACGCAAAATATCTTTCAACGGCAACACCGTTGTCAAAAAAACGGTGAATGTGAATTAGTTTTTAGAAAATAAAATTGTTGCCGGCGGCAAATGTTCCGGCGCGCCGAATTTTTTGTGCAACCTAATCGTTCCCGTGTTCACCTGAATCTCAACTTCCGGAAATCTTTCTTTTATAGCTTCCACCCATTTTTCTATTTTATTTTGAATTTTCATTTCTATATTTTCTGTTTCCGTTCCATATGTAAATTGAATAAACATAAGTCCATTTTCGTTCAATATATCATACCAATTTCTAATTAGGCGATCTAAAATAGCCCCATTTCTATCAATATGTTTAAGAGGTCCGTTCATTTTAGATATTATTAAATCAGTTTTGTCCGTGTCAAGCTTTTTCATAACTTGCTCTAATAACCATTTATTTTGCACTTCCATTATGTCTCCTGTCATTACAAAATGATTAATTTTTCTGTCATTTTCTTTTTTGGCTTCACTACGAATATCTTTTAAACAAACGCCAACTGTTTTCTTGAAAAAATCAAATGTAAAACCGCTAAAAAGTTTTGATCCTGGTCCGCCAAATTCTATAGCGGTCAAATCATGTTTTTCTATGTTATTAATTAGTGTTTTTTCTATGAAAATTTTAAAGTTTGAACCAGACTCTCTAGCATCAGGACTAAAATTATATCCCGGGAGAAAAGTTCTTCCAAAATCATCAATTGATGAGTCGTATACGTCCCATTCATTTTCTTCCCTGTTGTATCCTCCAACGATTTCTCTTGCAAGTCTGTTGTTTTCTTTAAGCGCTCGTTTTATTTCTTTTGGTCTTATTCCTTCGAGCATAATTTTGCATAGGAAACTCCTATGTACATAGGAGTTTCCTATGCTGTTTCTATTATTAATTTGAATGACGACTTTTTGTTTTTCCCCGCCGATGACGGGGCAGGAATTTCAATCAAAATTTCAAACTCCCCTATTTCTTTTATCGGTTTTTCCAGGATGATAAATTCTTCAGCAATGTCGGCGTGATTTTGTTTTTTCATTTCTTCGATGATTTCCTTTTTGTGAATCGCTTTAAAGAGACTCCCCTTTTCATTCGTTTTGCTTTTAATGGTGATGACTTTGCCTTTTATTTCTTCCAAATTTTTCAGCAAGAGATCTTCCTGCACTTCCCTTTCTATCTCAATGTTTTTCTTGCGTTTTTCCAAACTGGCAACCGCGCTCGGTGTTGCCAATTCCGCCAATTTTCTGGGAATAAGAAAATTCATCACGTAGCCGTCGTTGACTTCTTTAATATCGTGCCGTTTTCCCACCCGAGCGACATCTTGTAGAAATATTACTCGCATTTTTTTACTTTATAACTTTATAACTTTTTACTGACTGAGTAATTCCACCGCTTTGTCCATTTGCGGATCTGTTTTATTGGCCGCATCTTTGGCGGTAAAATCAACCGGATAGTCCGGCGTTAGACCCTTTTCGGAAATGGAAGTGCCGTTAGGTGTCAGCCACCTCGCGACGGTAATTTTCATAATAGTGTCCGCAGTGACCGGAACGACTTCCTGCACCGAGCCCTTGCCGAAACTTTGCGCGCCGACCAGTTTAGCCACGCCATTGTCTTGCATCGCGCCGGCGAGAATTTCTGAAGCGGAAGCGGAGCCGCCATCAATCAAAATCACGAATTTTAAATTCTTGTTGAATATATTATAACCCTTGCTTCTGAAAACATCGGACGGCTGCTTGCCGCCGTAATCTTCCGTCACCACCGTCTTGCCTTCCGGCAAGAACCAGCTGGCTATGTCGACAGCTGCGTCCAAATAGCCGCCCGGATTGCCTCTTAAATCCAAAATCAGCTTATTGTCGCCGGAATTCACGAACTGCTCTATCCCGTTGCGGAAAAGATTTGCCGAATCGGCGGTAAAACTATAGAGCGTAATCACAAAAATTCCATCCGGTCTTTTTACCGTGTCTAAGGTTGGAATATTAATGATGTCTCGGGTGATGGTTATTTCTCTCGGCGCCAATTCTCCATCCCGGAAAATGGTGAGCGTGACGGTGGTGCCTTTCGGCCCGCGCATCAAGTTGACTGCGTCGTCAATGCTCATATTGGTTGTAGCTGTTTTGTCAATTTTTAAAATTTCATCGCCCGGCTTGATATTAGCGCGATAAGCCGGAGTGTCTTTGAGCGGAGCGATAACCGTGAGCACCTTATTTTTAATTCCGACTTCCATTCCAATGCCGCCGAAATTGCCGGCGATTTCGTCTTCAAAAGATTTAGCTTCGTCGGGAGAAAAAAATTCGCTGTATGGATCATTGAGCGATCCCACCAGCCCTTTAATCGCGCCGTAAACTTTATCTTGATCGGAAATGGTGGACACGGTCAGAGATTTTTGGGTCATAATGTTCCAAACTTTCCAGAATGGAGAAAAATCCGCAGTCGTTACCACCGCTGTTTCCTTGCCGGAAAGTCCGACAACTTTGTCTATTTCCGGAATATTTTTATTTCCGACATAAACGCCCAAAATAAAAAACAAAACTATCAGCAAAACGGCCAGCGTGTAATGTTTTGTTTTAGAAAATTTTTCCATTTTATATTTTTCCAATCATTTCTTCGACATTTTCCTTAAAACTGTCAAAAACTTTGTTTGCGATTTTTGTTGTATAATCTTGATACAACAGATAACTCAAAAAAATAAGTCCTAATCCGGTCAAAGTGAACAGGATATTTTTCCAGGAATCCGGAAAGCCAAGATACGGCAAAATCGCCACCCAAATTCCCAACGACAAAAGTATTTTTACTTTACGCATAGGTTACATTATATTTCAAAAAGAGATAAAAGGCAAATTCACCCCACCCTTCACCCTCCCCTTATTAAGGGGAGGGGATCTCAAAATATTCCGGCGTGTTGACGGACATCCAGTCGAGCAATTGGCGCATCACCGACGAAGCGCCGACTTCGTTGGTATTTGGACCGGCTTCCATCATTATCGCAAAAGCGTATTTCGGATTTTCGTATGGGAAAAAACCTATGACCCAAGAATTGACTTTGTTTTTCGCCACGCCGAGCTGGGCAGTGCCGGTTTTGGCCGCCAAATCCACATATGGCACATTCAAGGCCGTCGCCGTGCCAAATGTTACCGCATCGCGCATTCCTTCTTTGACTATGTCAAAATCTTCTTTTTTGAGATTCAATAATACGGAGGCGTTGCCTCCGCTCGGAGACAACGCCTCCGTATTGACATTTTCCAATATTAAATGCGGAGTTAAAAGTTTTCCATCGTTAGCTATGGCCGCCGCCGCGCGCGCCATTTCCATCGGAGTCACTTGAAAGCCGTATTGTCCGATGGCGGTATGATAAGTGTCGCCCAGACGCCAAGGATCTCCCTTAAAGTTGGCGGCTTTCCATTCCGGACTCGGTATTATCCCCTGGTTTTCATTTGGCAAATCCACTCCGGTTTTTTCTCCAAAGCCGAACGCCTCCGCGTATTTTTCAATATTGGCGATTCCCAATCCTTTTTGATTTTGATAACCGCCGCCAATTTCATAAAAATAGACATCGCAAGAAACCGCAATCGCCTGCATCATATTCACCCAGCCGTTAACACGCCAATCTTTGAAAACTGTTTTTTGGAGAGGATTATACGGATTGGGAATTGAAATAGAGCCGGTGGAAAGAATTTTTGTGTTCGGATCAATCACGGCTTCATTCAGCGCGGCTAATGCGAAAAACGGCTTAACGATGGAGCCGGGCGTGTAAAGTCCGGAAATATCCCGATCCAAAAAAACTTTTCTCTTGTCCGTCAGGTAACTTTCGATTGTGGCCGAGTCTTTGCCCAAAGAAAGAATTTCCGAATTGTATTCCGGAAAACTGGTCGTCGTGAGAATTTCTCCGTTTTGCGAGTTCATTATCACTCCGGATCCGCCGGTAAAATTTTTATTTTCCGACAAATTTTTAATCAACGAAAAAAGTTCCGTCTGAATTCGCGAATCGATGGTGGTGATCAAATCGGCGCCGGCCGCCGGCGCGTCCACCATATTTTCCGAATAAATCTTTCCCAAAGCGTCCATTTCGATTATTTTCGAACCGTTGACACCCTGCAAAGAATCGTTATATTCTTTTTCCAACCCGTCTTTGCCTTCGAAATCTCCTTGCCAAAAATTGCCGGAGCTGTCAGCTGTCGGATAGCTCACATAGCCGAGCAAATGCGAAAATCCGGGCGATAAATAAGCGCGCATCGGAATTTGAGTGCCGTTGTTTTCGTTCCAAGCCAGTTTCACCTTGTTGCGGTCGTAAATTATTCCCCGGCCGCTGAAAATAATCGATTTTTCGAAAATGTTGTTTTGGCTTCTCGAAAGATATTCTTTGCCTTTTTCAATTTGCAGGTAAATCAGGCGAAGGCCGAAAATTCCGACAAAAAATAAAAATAAAAAAATCAAAAGCGTTATGTTTTTTTTAGGAATCGGCCGTTCAATGCGGCCTTCAAATTGCTGGCGGTCGAAATTTTGCAGATTTTTTGAATCCAAAAAAATTTCATCCGGTTCAATGAGCGAGTTCGTCTTTTTTTTATTATTTTTTATTATTTTGTTTATCATTTGATCTGCTGGCTCGGATAAAATTTAAGTCTTTTTTTTATGATTTCAATTATTATTAAAATTAAAATAGAAACAAAAAAAGAAATAAAAATCGCCGGAGAATTTTTTGCGCCATTTATGCCGTAAAGTAGATCAGATAAAAGAAACAATAAAATCGCTTCCCAGAAAAGCTTAAAATAAATCATTCCCGTGATTGCCAATAAAACCGACAGCCAAAATGGCCAAAATAATATTGAAATTAACAACAGCAAAAAAGCTAAAATTCGCAACATCATAGCTCTATCTTACACGGTTTATTGGAAAATACAAATTTAGTAAATTTCCTGCTGATAACATCGTTCGCAGTAAATGGTTTCTGATTTTTCGGGCGAATATGAAGTTTCAAATTCGTTTTCACATCCGTCCTTCATGCATTTTCGATGCCAGAGCTTTCTTGGATTTCTTAAGGCGAACCTGTCTTGCCGGCGACATGGGAAACATTTTTCCGGTATCGGAATTTTCATTTTTTTATATAAAACAAGTTCCAGCGGCGTAATATTGAAAGCGGTCACGCACAACGGATATTTTTCTTTTTGCTCTGGAAAATTTTGCATAGCGCATTGAATAATTTCTTCCGTAATATTTTCTTTCACATCATTAATAGTTTCCGGCAAATCTTTGGTGAAAAGCGTAACGCTATAATCTCTCGGCGGGCGATCGTACCAAGTGTAACCTTTTTCCAAGGCATCTTCTTTCGTCAGTGGAAAATAATCCTGCGCCATAGATTCATTGTAAGCAAAAGGCGAGACGCTCGCGGGAAAATATTCGCCCCACTCCCTTCCCTTGCGCATATGCTCGATAATTTTTTCCTTCAATTTCAGATATTCTTCTTTGGTATATTGCTTGTTCAAAATGCAATATTGTTTTTGCTTTAAACCGAAACAGCCGAAGCAATCCTGCGCGCCAAAACACATATCGCAATAACAAGAATCGGTGATGGTGGAAAAACAACTTCGAGCAACGATGGTCCGGTGTGGATTTTCAACTCCTTGAATTTCATAAGATAAAATTCCGAAGCATATTTCGGTACAATCCCGACAATCTTCCGTTTTCGTCCACGCGTCTTGCATGTATGCCGTATCCTTATTGTCCCGGCAATTAAATGCCATCTTTGCGCGCTCGGTATTTTGAATATAGTCGCCGGTTGAATTTTTTATGTTTGCGCCGTGATAAAATTTTACAGGAAGACTCGCGCGAAGTTTGGAAAGTTTTTCTTTGGATTCTTTGATAAAATTTCTGTCCCAAGAAAAATTTTTAACCAGCTTTTCATATTTTTCTCTGCCAATATTTTCATTAAAATAATGATGACTTTTACTGCGAAGTCCCACACAACCAAAACAATCCGTGCACCCGCGGCAATCATCGGAAAAATAAACATCAACGCAATCAGAACAATTGTAAGACCAAGCGCAATTGGAACATTTGGTAATATTCACGCATTCATAACAAAACTCACTTCGCCACGCCATATAACAATCGCTCAAAGAATAACAATTACCCTGGCACCAGCTGCCATACATGCATTTTTCACTGTAATCGCTGGTGACCAACATATAACAATCTTTATTATTGTTGGCTTGATTGGTATATTCGCTGTTGATGCTGTTGGAATTCACCATCGCCAGATGTGGCACAGATCGGCGAAGTTCCTCGTATTGTTCAAAAAATGGTCTAGAAAAATCAAAATCTCGGCCGTATTCCGTGGCGTCAAATTTATCGGACTTCCAATATTCTTGTTCATAAACCGGAAAGGGCATTTCTTGTCGATAAATGGAAATAATATTTTTTCCCGTCGCGTCGCATTTTCTGCGGTATAAATTATATTCATTCCTATCTAAAAGCCGACGGATGTAACGGCATTCCGGACAAAAAGTCGGCAGCGGCACGCCAATTTTTTCATAAAAACCAAAATCATCCGGCTCAATGGTGAAGTTGTTTTTACAATTTTGACATGTTTTAGTTTCCATAATTTTCTTAATATATCATATATGATAGCTTAAGCTTCGACGGACAAGTCCTCTAAATTTTTCGCCGCCACATCGATCAAGCCGCGCGTGTTTTGATACTCCGGCAATTCCTCAATCGATTTTATGCCCATAAAAGACAAAAGCTCGAAGCTCGGCTGGTAAAGATATCGCCGATTATCTTTCGGATCGGAAATTTTTTCTATCAGTCCGCGCACCGACAATGCCCGTAAAGTAAAACTGGAATTCACGCCGCGAATATAATCGATTTCCGCCCTGCTCGCGCCGTTTTTGTAAAGCACGATGGATAATGTTTCCAAACTGGCTTTGGAAAGTTCTTTATTTAATTCTTCTTTCTGCAAATTCTCGATCAGCCCAGAGAGTTCTGGCGCCGTGCCAAGCGCAATGTCGTCGTCTTTTTCCAAAAGAGCCACTCCCCTATTTTTCAAATTTTCTTTCAGTGTTTCAATGCTCGCATTTATTTCATTTTGCCCGACATTTAAAATTTCCGAAAGTTTTTTTCTCGAAACTGGTTCGCCTTTCCAAAACAATATTGCTTCTATTTTAGTTTCTAGATTCATAGATTTTTCCAGATAGAGCCTTAGACTCTATCCGGCTCTTTGCTAATAATAATATCACCCGAATCAATTTCTTGCATTGCGTCAATAATTCCCTGCCGGACCATTTCCAACATCGCCAAAAATCCTACAATCATAGTCACTTTTTCTTCCCGGGTCGCTGATTTTCCGTTGCCGTGAAAATCTTTGAAAGAAAATTTCAGAGAATTTTTTATCCGCTCCGTCAGCTTGTCAATCATTTCTTCCAGGCTAATGACTTTTTTCACTTCCGCTTGCGGCAAAAAAATTTTCTTCGGCATCGCGCCTAAAACATTTTGGGCGAAAGCCATCATCCGTTCTTTGGTAATTTGATTGTCGGGCAAAAAGACAACCCCGTAATTTTTTCGCTCGTTCGGCGCGAAAATTATTTTTTGACCAAAATTATTTTTTAGATTAATTGCCAACTTGGTAAAAAGTTCATAAAGTCGCAATCTCTCTTCCAGATTTTTAATGTCGCCTTCTTCCTCTTTGGTTAAATCCAGATTCGGCAAAAGCGATTTTGATTTAATTAAAAGCAGAGTAGAAGCTGTGAAAATAAAGCTGGAAACTTCCGCCGGTAAAAAATTGTCTAATTTATTAAGATAACCTAAATAATCTTCGGTTACCGCCGAAAGAGACACATCGTTGATAAAGAGTTTGCGCTTCTCGATTAAATTCAAAAGCAAACCGAACGGTCCTTCAAAACCGGAGACTTTTATTTGAAAAATTTGATTATTTTCGGTTTCCACCTTTATATGCTAGCATTTATTTATGCAAAATAAAAATACCAAAAATAATGTCCGTCTTTCAAAAAATGTCGTTCCAATTAAATATGAAATAGAGCTAAAACCGGATTTGGAAAATTTTACTTTTGAAGGCGTTGAAACTATCACTCTTTCACTGCTTCAAAATACTAAAAAAATTACTTTGCATGCTAAGGATATAGAAATAGATACCGTAAGTATTTTAATTGGCAAAGAAAAAATTTTTGGGGAAATTTCTTATAATGAAAAATCCGAAACCGCCACTTTTACCTTTCCTAAAAGCTTATTGAGAGGTTCTGCCTCTCAGTTAAAATTGGCTTTGGTTTTCAGGGGAATCTTGAATGACAAAATGCGCGGATTTTACAGAAGTAAATATAATATCGGGAAAAAAGAATATCATCTGGCCACCACGCAATTCGAGGCCACCGACGCGCGCCGAGCATTTCCGTGTTTTGACGAACCGGCGCAAAAAGCGATTTTTCACATTTCCCTGATTGTGCCGAAGAGTAAAACCGCAATTTCCAACACTTTGCCAATTTCAATAAAAGAACACGAATCAGAATATCAAATTGTCAAATTTTCTCCGACGCCGAAAATGTCCACTTACCTTTTGGCTTTTATTGTCGGGGATTTTGAATATTTGGAAAAATTCACCCACTCGTCCTTCGGACACTCCCCCTCATCAAGGGGGAGAAAAATTCGGGTTCGCGTCTACACCATTCCCGGCAAAAAGCATCAGGCAAAATTTGCTCTTGATTGCGCCGTCAAAACTTTGGAATTTTATGAAAAATATTTTGACATTAAGTATCCTTTGCCGGCGCTTGATATGATCGCCATTCCGGATTTTGCTTCCGGCGCGATGGAAAATTGGGGCGCAGTCACTTACCGGGAAAGCGCGCTTTTGGTGGATGAAAATAATTCTTCGGCTTCCAATAAGCAATGGGTGGCATTGGTCGTCGCACACGAATTGGCGCACCAGTGGTTTGGCAATTTAGTGACGATGGAATGGTGGACGCACTTATGGTTGAACGAAGGTTTTGCTTCATATATTGAATATCTGACCGTGGACAAACTTTTTCCGAAATGGGATATTTGGACGCAATTTTCCACCAACGATCTCGGCGCGGCATTGCGGCTGGACGGGTTAAAAAATACGCACCCGATCGAAGTCGTCGTGCATCACCCCGACGAAATCGGAGAAATTTTTGACGAAATATCCTATTCTAAAGGAGCTTCAGTCATAAGAATGCTGGCGGATTATTTGGGCGAAAAAGATTTTCGCGACGGTTTGCGACATTATCTGAAAAAGCACAGCTACCAAAACACCGAAACAATTCATCTCTGGCAAGCTTTTGAAAAAGTTTCCGGAAAGCCTGTCGCTAAAATGATGCGCCACTGGACCGGCAAAATGGGCTATCCGGTGGTCAAAGCGGAAATGAAAAATGGAAAACTTGTTTTATCCCAAAAAAGATTTTTTTCAAGCCCGATTTCTAAAACCAAAACAAAAGGAAAAACAATCTGGCAAATTCCAGTCTCAATAGATTCAAATAAATCTTATACAAAAATAAATTCTGGCGAAGCGGGATTTTATCGAGTGGCTTACTCAAAAGAACTTCTGGAAAAATTAAAACTTCCGGTGGAAAATAAAATTCTCTCCGCCCGTGACCGGCTCGGAATTATTCGGGATCTTTTCGCGCTCACCGAATCTGGCGATGCGCCGACGACCGATGCTTTGGAATTTTTACGGAGTTATAAAAATGAAGACAATTACACCGTGTGGCTAGAAATTGCTTTAGGACTTGGAAGGCTTGAACAACTTATTACTCGGGAAAATTCAAAAGAAAAATTGGACAAAATTATAGTTGATTTGTTTTCGCCTCTTGCAAAAAATCTCGGCTGGGAGAAAAGAAAAATGCC
Source organism: Minisyncoccia bacterium (assembly GCA_049279095.1). GTDB lineage: Bacteria > Patescibacteriota > Minisyncoccia > Phycocordibacterales > UBA9973 > UBA9973. The sequence goes on along the minus strand of JBAPNK010000062.1, from coordinate 1,854 downwards.
TGCCCCGTCCAAAGGCGGGGAAAATCACGCCGACACGCTTCTCCGTTCGCTCGCCATTTTCCGCGCCGGGCTGGCGGGCGATAAAAAAATAATCAATGAGGCCGAAAAAAAATTCTCGCTGGCGCAAAAAAATAAAGATATCCCGCCGGATATTCGCGGAGCGGTTTATGCGATTGTCGGGAGCCGTGGCGGAATCAAAGAATATAATATTTTTATAAAAAAATACAAAACCGAAACTCTGCACGAAGAAAAAAACCGGATTGGCAACGCTTTGGGAAATTTTCGCGATCCGAAAATTTTGCAATCAGTTTGCGTATTCGCAATGTCTGAAAATGTCCGGCCGCAAGACACGATAGGCATTCTTTCAAGTGTCGGCGCCAACCCAAACGGGCGCGATATTTGGTGGAATTTTATAACAAAAAATTGGCAGACTCTGGTCTCGCGTTACGGCGAGGGCGGATTAACGCTTTCCAAAGTTGTGAAAGCGATTTCCGGCAGCGCGGAAGAGCGTCATTTGAAATCTTTCAAAAAATTCTTCAAAACGCACGAAGCTCCCGGAGCCAAAAGAGCGATCGAGCAAGTATTGGAAAGATTGGAAAGCAATGTCGCTTGGCTGAAACGAGATGGAAAGAAAATTGAGAAGTTTTTAAATAACATTGATAAATAGTGTATAATGAAAACATGAGTAAGATAATAAATAACCGATCAACTGAATACAACATTGACGACATATTTTTGGAACGCTACTCGCCGCGGGCTATGTCGGGAGAAAATGTTTCCAAAAACGAACTTATGACTTTATTCGAGTCGGCGCGGTGGGCGCCTTCGGCTTCCAATATCCAACCGTGGAGATTCATTTACGCCAACCGCGAAATGCCGGAATTTGAAATTTTCCTTTCTTTTTTAAAAGACGCCAACAAAGTCTGGTGCGAAAAAGCCGGCGCTTTGATAATAATGCTTTCCAAAAAAACTTCCGATAGTGGAGTTTTGTCGCCCAAGCATTCTTTCGACGCCGGCGCTGCGTGGGAAAATCTGGCTTTGCAGGCCGTGAAAATGAACCTCGTCTGCCATGCCATGGCGGGAATTTATTTTGACTTGATCAAAGAAAAACTTTCCATTCCGGACGATTATGAAGTGGAAATTATGATTGCCATCGGCAAAAAAGGCAAAATCGAAGATCTCCCCGAGCCACTTCAAGCCCGCGAAACCCCCAGCAACCGCAAACCGCTCGAAGAAATAGTTTTTGAGGGGAAATTCCGGGGTTAGAGAAAAACTTGCAAAATATAATATACTTGCTATAATACAAATATGTTTACAAAAGCGACAAAATCATATGTATATCACTGGCACCAAACAGGGCTAGTGGCTTTTGTATTCTAATTTAACTTTAAAATACTAAAAAGAAACTGGCTTTGAGACTTTAAACTCAGGGCCTTTTTCTTTTAAAAATATGAAAAAATCATCAAGAAAAATACAAATAGGAGTGATGGGTTCTACGGCTGATTTAAAATACTCAAAGAAAATTGAGAAAATTGCCGAAGAACTCGGATGCCAGATCGCTAAAAACAAAGCGACTTTAGTTTTTGGCGCGGAAAAAGATTTTGATTCTCTTTCCACTGCTGCGTGTCGTGGAGCCAAAAAAGCCGGAGGTCTGACTGTGGGCGTAACTTACAATAAAGGTTTAGACATTCATGAAAAGAAAAATGTTGATGTGGTTATAGCAAGCGGACTTGAACGCGGAGGTGGCCGAGAACTAACTCTCGTTTTAAGTTGTGTTGCTATCATTACCATAGGCGGAGTTTCGGGAACACTCACAGAAATGGCAATTGCAGATCAAGCCAATATACCCATCGT
>JBAPNK010000061.1:0-3969 GCA_049279095.1 Minisyncoccia bacterium | reverse complement strand
ATTATTTTTAAGACTAATGGCCACATTTGAAATACCTGCAGGTGGTACCCAGCGAATAGTTTGAGTAGTACCAACAGTCCAACTATCTCCGTTGTTCGGAGAAAGAACGGTAATAGTGGAGGAAGATGTTGTTGGGCACCAACCCCCGGCTGGTTCCGCAATCATACAACTAGGCTGACTATCTAAACAAGCTGGTCTTTGCATACAAGTTGTAGGAGGTATAGTTGTTATCATATTCCCAATATTATTATCCCCCTCAAAATCACTCACCGCTCGGGCGGTAATTCGTCCATAAGAACCATCAACATTACCTGCATAGTATCCTTGGTCTTTTAGAAATTGCTGCAAAGCGGATACATCGCTGCTGCCTTTCAAACCAACTTGAAAATTGCTTTTGAATAAAGAGTTGAACTGGGCTACGGCAGAATTGTTTGTTGGTGTATTTCCACTGCAAGCTTGACCGGTTAAGGAACTAAATAAATCTCCCGGCGCGCAAGCGGTTGTCGCAGTTGTCGCGCTACAAGCTTGACCGGTAACCGAACTAAACAAATCGCCCGACGCGCAATTAGCCGCGCTGGCAGACTTGACTCCAAAACCTGATAATGCAAATAATAAAGCAAGAGCAAACACAAACGAAAACAATTTATATTTTTTCATATACCTAATACTACCACCCCCCCCCGAGCGTTTTGTCAATGAAATTTTTTAATAAGTATTGTCATTCCTAAAAGAAATGTCTTGGATTTTATTGCCGTTGTTTGTCCTGTCAAAAATAATGCGGACTCTGCCAACCCTAACTCTGTACCTGTTTTCACTTCCTTTTAATTTTTTTAGGTCAAGCATTGAAAAATCTCCCGCGAGAATTAAAACAATGGCTTTCCCAACAATCTCGCGAGTTTTCTTGTCCAGCTTGCAAAGAAATTTATCAAGTTTATTCATATTTCTCCAGACGTTTTATGCTAGCCAGAACCTCTTCCGCCCGAACACCGCCTTTTTTAAATTTTGTGAAATCAACTACCGTTTCCCATTTTCCTTCGTCTCCCCATTCGTCCATCGGTATTTTGGAAATTATCATCCCTTGATTCAGAACAAACCGCCTCAAAGAAGAATTTATGATATCCGTCAGAGAAAAACCCAAGTCGCTGGCAAGTTCTTGCGCTTGTAATTTAAGATCTTTTTTAGTTTTAATTAAAATTGTCGTATCCATATCCGAAAGTATATACAAACGGATAATTAATGTCAAGCGTTTTATCCCCTCTCCTTTACAAGGAGAGGGGTCAGGGGTGAGGTAGAATTTGCACCAAAATCATATTTAATAGCGTATAATATGTTTATATGCTCAATGAACCAAAATATAATTTGACAGAAATTTTTCAAAAAGCGAAATATGAACCGGACTCGAACTTGGCTCCGGTTATTTGGCGCAAAATAATCGCGCGAGACAAATACCGAACTCAAATTAAAATGTGGGCTTTTGCTTTTGCGGGATCAACTTCGCTCTTGGGCTTAATTTGGGCCGTAAAAACATTGTTCACGAACTTGGCGCAGTCCGGTTTTTACGAATATTTTTCTTTGATTTTCTCGGACAGCGGAGTCCTTGTTTCTTTTTGGAAAGAACTTGTTTTTTCGCTGGCAGAAACACTGCCTATCGTCAGCATCACCTTGACTCTTTGTCTTTTGTTCGTTTGTTTTTTATCGCTTCGGCATTTAATGAAACAAGTCGGCAAAAATCAATTATCATTATCAATCCCAATGTGAAGTCGGGACCCCGACCAAATGCGTCGGGGTTTAAAAATTTATGAAAAAAATATCCGAAGAAATAAAAAAGGTTTTTGAGTCCAAAACCTCATTCAGAATTTTGTGCGGCCTCGGAATTATTATTGTCGCCCTTTTGATTTTCTCCGCGGGCATCGCGGTTGGTTTTCATAAGGCTTCTTTCGGCCGCGCCTGGGAAGAAAATTACGAGCGCAATTTCGGCATGGAACCGAACCATCCGCTCTTTGACAATTTTCCCAACGCCGGCGGAGCCATCGGAAAAATAATAAAAATAGAATTACCCACGATGATCGTGCAAGACAAAGACAATACGGAAAAAGTGATTCTTTTGAACAACGACACGCAAATTCAAAAAATGCAAGCAAAAATTTCTGAGAACGATTTGGCGTCGGGTGACTTCGTGGTGGTGATCGGAACGCCGAATCCGCAAGGACAAATCGAAGCAAAATTTATCAGAGTAATGCCACTTGGCCTGCCAACACAATAATATGAAAAACTTTTTAAGTAAAATAAAATTATATGCTTTCGGGCACAAAATAATCAGCGCGATTATTCTGATTGTGATTATTTTTTTCGGCTATTTCGGTTATCAAAAAATCGCCGGTCCTGCGGGAGCGACTCGCTATGTGTTATCCAAAGTTGGAACCGGCACGATTGTGGCTTCGATCACCGACAGCGGACAAGTGTCCGCCTTTAATCAAATCAATATCACTCCGACAGTTTCCGGCGCGCTCACCGGAGTTTTCGTTAAGCCCGGAGATTCTGTCAAGACGGGGCAGACGCTTTTTACGATTGACGATACTAACGCGCAAAAAACGGTCCGCGACGCGGAAATAAATTTACAGAACGCCAATTTGTCATTGCAAAAATTAGAGCTGCAAAATTCAAACGCGAATTTGAATACCGCGCTCTCGCAAGCTTATGATAACGGCTTCACTTCTGTTTCTACTACTTTTCTAGATTTGCCGAATATTATGACCGGCCTGAATAATATGTTTTTCACTAGTACAATCAGCAAAAATGGCCAATGGAATGTTGACTGGTACGCGGCACAAGTGGCGAGCACCGATACCGATAATGTCAAACCTTATGAACAAGCTTTCATAAACGATTACAATACCGCGCTCAAGGCTTACAACGCCAACTTGAGTTTTTACCAAACGGTCTCGCGCAGTTCCGACAAGACTACGATTGACAGTCTGATAAGCCAAACCTATGCTACCGTTAATCTAATTTCCACCGCCATCAAAGATGCCAACAGCTATATTGATTTCGTAAACACTTCCATAGAAAGCGATAACAATCATACCCCTCCGGCGATTATCGCCACACAACAAACAACCCTCAACAGTTATACTTCCGAAATCAATTCCCATTTAAGCGACCTGCTCACCGCCGAAACAAATATTACCGGTAGCGCCAATGCTTTTCCCAGTAATGATCTTGACACTCAGTCCGCGCAGATTGCCATAAAGCAAGCGCAAAATGCTCTCTCGGACGCGCAACAAAATTTGGCTTATTACGACATTACCGCTCCTTTCGACGGGATTATCGCCAATGTGCCGGTCATCAAAGGAGACAATGTGGGTTCCGGAACAACTTTGGCCACGCTGATCACTTCCAAGGACTTGGCAGTGGTTACCCTAAACGAAGTGGATGTCGCGAAAATAGCTCTGGGAGAAAAAGCCACCCTTTCGTTTGACGCGATTCCCAATTTGACTATCGCCGGGCAAGTCGCGGAAATTGATTCGGTCGGCACTGTTTCCTCGGGAGTAGTCAATTATAATGTGCAGATAAGTTTTGACGCAGCCGGAAACACCGGAGTGAAACCGGGCATGAGCGTGAACGCGGCGATCATTACCGATGTGGCGCAAGATGTTTTGGAGGTTCCAAGCGGCGCGATCAAAACACAGGCAGGAACAAGTTTCGTGCAAATGTTTGATACTATTCCGCCAGCTCCGACCGACGGCTTGCCAGGTTCCATTTCCGCAATTCCGCCAAGAAATCAGCCGGTGACTGTCGGCATTTCGGACGGCACAAACACGGAAATTACCTCTGGCTTAAACGCGGGCGATGAAATTGTAACCAAAACAATAGCTTCCACAACTAAAACAGTGGCCGCTACCACAGCTCCAAGCATTTTAGGTTCTCCTGCCGGCGGAAGAAGCGGAGCGATAAGAATAGGCGGATAAT
>JBAPNK010000060.1:0-2290 GCA_049279095.1 Minisyncoccia bacterium | reverse complement strand
CTCATAAAAGTGTCTCATTTGTCTCATTTCTTTGTAAAATATGGCTTGTTTTGGATCAAAATGAGACACCTGTTTCGTAAATTGGGATCTCGAATTGCTCTAAAAATTGGCATTTGTTGGCATTTGGAATAAAAAGGCAGACCTATGCGGAGCCTTCAGAAAAGTACTAAAAAAGATGCTAGAATATCCTTATGGGGATTGAGCCCTCAAGTTTGAATCGTTAAGACTCCGCAGTTAGCTTTTATTATCGGACTATGCCGAGACCTTTGTTTTACAATGGTTTCGTAAAGCCCAAAAAACGCAAAAAGTTCGAACCTTTCGGGGATTCGAACTTTTTGTTTTTTTCTTTATCTTATATTTTCTTCTAAAATATCTTTCCGAACATCCTCCCAAGTTCGAAGTCAGTAAGTGTTCAAAAATAAATTTACACTTTAATATATTTATGATATATATAAATAAGGTCGAAGAATTATTAATTTAATTTAAAAAAATACAATGATTAAGAAAATTTTAACGGTTTCAGGTATGTTGTTGGCGTTGGTTTTGGTGACATCTCCGGTGTTTGCTCAAACCACGACTAGCACTACTCCTGTTGCGCCAGTTGCCACTATAAATGCAACTAGCACAGCTAAGGGTTCAAGTGCTGCCGTTACAAAGGCTTATAAGGCTTGTGTAAAGGCTGCGGCTAAAACCGAAAATGCCAGCATTCAAGCCGCTTACAAAATCTACCTGGCCGCCAAGAAGGCTGACCTAGCAGCGAAAACATCCACCAAGACTGATTATGCTACTTACCTAGCAGCGAAAAAAGGTGCTCAGAGTCAGTATAAAACTGATGTGGTCGCTTGCAAGAAGTAAAAATCATCATAAGGAATTTTACTAAAAACACCGCCTAAATAGGCGGTGTTTTTAGTTTGAACTGTTCCACTGGATATCAGTCAAACTTAAATGAAAATTTTTGTATCCTGTATCTCTGATACAGAAGATATATTCCAAGCAAAGCGGAGATTGCAGACATTAATAAAAATAGAATTTTAAAACCAACCGATTGAATTAATAATCCTCCGATTAAAGCCGCAACTCCGGTTGCAATTGCGGATACGCCTTCCCAGTCGCCCCATTCCACAATGGCGGTTTCTTTGGAAGTGTTGGAAGTATAAAGCGCGTCAAATGCCGGTGTGCCGATTGCCGAAGCGATGCCCCAAAGCACCTGCGTGATAAGAAGTTGCGGAATGTTGTTCATAAAAGCGTAACTTAAAAAAACTATTGAGCGGATAAGATATCCTATGGCGAGGAGAATATGCTGTCTCTTTATGCGAAGCTCCCATTTGCTTAAAAGTAAAATCAATATTCCGGAAACAACGGAAAAAAGAGCCCATGATACTCCTGCCAACGCGGCGCCGCCGCCGATTTTTACCACAAAAACGGCGTAAAACGGGGCAAACATGCCTACGGTAAAAGTTATAACCGTATTAACGAAAATCAATAATCTTAAATTTTTGTTTAATTTTGAACCGCTTGGTAAAGTTTTAGCCACATCTTCTGCTTGCATAGATAGATTATAGCTTTTAATTTATGAATTTCCAAAAACTGACTTTGGTGCTATTACGAAAAAAATGGTATAGTTAAATTACTATGTTCCACAATAGTGACTATAAAGAAAATGAATTCGACAAAATTTAATCTGGTTTATTAAACTAATCTAAAAATAAAATAGAGGATTTGATTTTTAAAGGTCAAGCACTTAATCAACTTAATAAATGTAAAACTATGATCAAAGGAAACTTTATCGGCGCGGCGATTGTCGCCATAATCTACACAGTTTATATTTTAGTGAACCCCACTGCAATGCCTTCGAAAACAGCATTCGTGATTGCATTAGTGATTTTGAACGCCTTGACTATTATATTGATGTCTTTTGCCTTCAAATAATACAAAAAAGAAAAGTGCTATAATAAAATTATGAACGAGAATCAAAAACATCTAAATCGCACAGACACAGTCAATCTCGGTTCTTATTACACACCAGAAATTATTGTTGATTTGGCTTACTCCATTTTACAAAAAAATGTTCCTGAAATTGAAGATTTCACAATTTTGGATTCGTCCTGCGGTTATGGCTCATTTTTAACAAAAAAAAATATTGCGAAAAGATTAGTCGGTGCCGATATTGACGAAAAAGCTGTATCTGAAGCAAGAAAAAAAATCAGTGGCGTGGATTTTATCTGTCAAAATTCGCTTGAAAATGTTTGTCGGAAAAATCTGGTGATTAAAAATGATGAAAAACTTATAG
>JBAPNK010000059.1:0-4225 GCA_049279095.1 Minisyncoccia bacterium | reverse complement strand
GTGGTGACGATGAACGGCCGCAATATAGAAAATTTGGAAAAGTGTTTCAATGGGGAAAAATTTATCGGGACGGTAATTTCATAATGCCAATAATCATCAAAACCAAAGAAGAAATTGAAGTACTACGCGAAGGCGGAAAACATCTAGCGACGGTGCTTTATAAAGTGCGCGACATGGTGGCGCCGGGTGTTTCCACTAAGGACTTGGATTTATACGCGGAAAAATTGATTCGCGAGAGGGGCGATACTCCCGCTTTTTTGAATTATCGTCCCGAAGGCGCCACGACTCCGTTTCCGGCGTCGCTTTGTGTTTCGGTGAATGATGAAGTGGTACACGGAATTCCGAGGAAAAATAGAATTTTAAAGGAAGGCGACATTGTTTCGTTGGATTTAGGTGTCCAACACCTAAATATGTTTACGGATATGGCGATTACCGTACCGGTCGGAAAAGTCAGCGACAAAAATTTAAAACTTCTGCAAGTTACCGAACAAGCCTTACGGGTCGGCATTGACGCGGCGCGCGCGGGAAACATGATTGGCGATATCGGTTTTGCGATTGAAAATTTTGTGCACTCACATGGACGATACGGCATTGTGGAAGTTCTATCGGGGCACGGCGTCGGGAGGGCGATTCACGAAGATCCTTATATTCCTAATTTCGGCAAAGCGGGCAAAGGCGCGAAATTAATTTCCGGAATGGTGATAGCGCTTGAGCCGATGATCAATCTGGGCACCAAAAATGTTACCATAGACGAAGACGACTGGACTTTTCGCACCGCGGACCGCAAAAATTCCGCCCATTTTGAACATACGATTTTGATTACGGACGGCGAGGCGGAGATTCTAACTAAAATTTAAATTTTGTTGTATAATAGTTTTGATGAACCCATCTTTCTTCAAAGAAATGCCGAAATTCAAGACGCCCGAGGAAGAGTTGCTTTATTTGCGCGCGCATATTTCCAAGCGGGAAGAAGAGTTGATGCAAATCGGACATTTTGAAAATGTCGTCGAAACTGCGGCCAGCGATGTGCTCGGCGCGTATAAAAATATTTCGGCTGACCAATTTTTGCATAAAGACAATATTTTAAGCGAACAAGAAACGGAAAAAATTGTGCTCGCGCTCAAGCCCGAAATGCATGATGCGGTGATGGAAGAACTTTTGGGCATTGTCATTACGAAAGGAGTGCGGAACGCGCTTAGCGTGGCGGAAGCGATGGACAGTCCGCACATTGACGCCGATTTTCATCGAGTGCTTGTTCAATATCTGAAAACCGGGCAAGTGAAACTGGATTATAAAGAGGACTCGCCGATTTATAAATCTCTCAATATGACTCTTTTTGAAATCACTCTGCCGCCACCGACAGAAGAAGCGGACAAATCCAAAGGCTTCAAGGAATTTATCGGCGCGATGGAGCAATTTTACGCCGGTATGCAGTCAATTGGCGAAGGAAAATACAACGAGAAGGAAAATTATTTCACATTGGAAATAGCGCTCGGCAATCAAAACGACGAAGTGATTGTGTATGCCGCAATTCCCAATAAACATTTGAATCTTTTTGAAAAACAGATTCTTTCTTTTTATCATAACGCGAAAGTCCGCGTTGCGGCGGATGATTACAATATTTTCAACGAGTTGGGCGGCTCGGCTGGCGCTTACGCTTCTTTTTCGCAGCGCGGAGTGATGCCGATCAAAACTTATGACAATATCGATCACGATCCGATGAGCCTGATTCTAAATGTTTTTTCCAAGCTGAAAACTTCCGGCGAAGGCGCGGCGATTCAGTTTTTGATCGCGCCGGCGGGAGACAAATTTATCAATGAATTTCATAAAATCTTGGATGATGTGAAAGACGGTTATTCCGTCAAGCACGCCTCGGATAATTTTTATAAATTCAATCATGCTTTATTGAAAGCCGGCAAGGGACTTTTATTCGGACATAAAGAAAAAGAACCGGAGAAAAAAGAAAAATATATGAAAGGCCGGCGTGCGGTGGACGAGGGAGCGGCCGAAAAAATAGGCAACAAAATAAAAAGCACCATTATGAAAGCGAACATTCGCGTGATTGCCTCTGGACAAAATAAAGAGCGCGCGGAAGAAATTTTAAAAGAAATAGAATCTTCTTTTAATCAATTTTCCGAAGCCACCAGCAATAGTTTTGTTTTTGAGGAAGCAAGAGGCAGTGAACTAAAAGAACTTTTTCATGATTTTTCTTATCGCACTTTTTCCCATGACAAAATTTTGCCGCTGAATCTGAAAGAATTGGCTTCGGTATTTCATTTTCCGGTTGGCATCGGATCTCAGCCACAATTGAAAGAAGCCAAAGCCGGCATCGCGCCGGCGCCAATTGAAATGGGACAAGCCGGAATAGTTTTAGGCGTAAATAGTTATCGGGGCAAAGATACCGAAATCCATTTGGCGCGCGAAGACCGCATGCGGCATTTTTATGTCATCGGCCAGACCGGCACCGGCAAGACGAATATTATGCTGAATATGATCACCCAAGATATTCGAAACGGCGACGGTTGTTGTTACATTGATCCGCACGGCACGGACATTCAAACGATTCTTTCGCGTATTCCGAAAGAGCGGATTGATGATGTGATTTATTTCGATCCGGCTTATACGGCGCGGCCGATGGGGCTCAACATGCTGGAATATGATCCGAAATATCCGGAGCAGAAAACTTTTGTGGTCAATGAAATGATGGGAATTTTCAACAAGCTTTTTGATATGAAAGTCGGCGGCGGGGCGATGTTCGAGCAGTATTTCCGAAACAGCGCTTTTCTGGTGATGGAAGACCCAGAGTCCGGATCGACTCTGCTCGAAATCACCCGTGTCTTGGGCGACAAAGAATTTCGGGATATGAAATTGGCCAAATGCAAAAATCCAATTATCAAACAATTTTGGATTTCCGCGGAACAAACTACCGGCGACCAGTCTTTGGCAAACTTCGTGCCATATATTTCTTCCAAATTTGACAATTTTATCAGTAACGACATCATGCGTCCGGTAGTGCTGCAGCAAAATTCCGTTTTTAATTTTCGGAAAATTATGGACGAGAAAAAAATTCTTTTAGTAAATCTTTCCAAAGGCCGGCTGGGAGACATCAACGCAAATTTGATCGGGCTGGTGCTTGTCGGGAAAATTCAAATGGCGGCGCTCTCGCGGGTGGATATGTTCGGCAAGCCAATGAATGATTTTTATCTTTATATTGATGAATTTCAAAATGTGACCACCGATTCCATCGCTTCTATTTTATCGGAAGCTAGAAAATACAGACTCTCGCTCAACATTGCGCATCAATATATCACTCAGCTGGAAGAAAATATTAAAAACGCTGTTTTTGGCAATGTCGGCTCGATGGCGGTGTTTCGGGTCGGCACCGAAGACGCGTCGTTTCTGGAACCGAAATTCAAACCTCAGTTTTCGGCGCAAGATATCACTAAACTGGATAATTATAATGCCTATATAAGTATGTTGGTGAATGGTCAGCCGACCAAACCGTTTAATTTAAGGACCATGGCGCCAGAGAAAGGCAATTCGGAAATCGTGGACAGCTTGAAAGAACTTTCCTATGTGAAGTTCGGTCGCGATCGCGAAGAAGTGGAAGCGGAAATTATGGGCAGGTATCAGAGTATGGAATAAAATATGCAACATCACAAAAGGGAAAAAGTTTTAGGAAATTGGATTGGGATAATTTATGCTTTGGCGCTTTTGATTTTGTCGGAATATCTGCTTTACCGAATAGCAGGTATTTCTTTTTTCAATCTTGCTTTGGCTGGCAGTTTCATGCCCGCCACAATATTTTTTTGCGGATGTATAATCGGTATGGCTTGGGAATATGTCGGACAATTTGGTTTTGGCTGGTGGTATTATCCCGCAATCTTAAAAAGAAAATGGTTGTTAATTTTACTTCCGCTATTTTGGGGAATTTTTATGTTAATCATGCAAGATTTCTACACGATTTTTAGAGTTATCGGTTTTCAGCCCATTAACGCAGTAGTAATTTCCACTTTAATTTTGGGATTCTTGATAGAAGGAATAAATCTATATACTCATTCTTGGACATACACTGGTTGGAGAGCCCATCCCATGGTGCTTATTTTGGGATGGTTGGTACTGCTTTCCTATACTTTTGTTATCGGATTTAACGCTCACATTATAAACCCTTTTGGATTCTAATTTTGAATTTATTTCCCCTCTCCTTTTCAGGAGAGGGCTAGGG
>JBAPNK010000058.1:0-6370 GCA_049279095.1 Minisyncoccia bacterium | reverse complement strand
AAAAAAGAAATCAAAAAAAATACGGTCTTAGTTTCGGTTATGTCCGCCAACAATGAAATTGGTACTATTCAGCCGATCCGAGAAATTGCCAAGGAAATTCGTCATTGGAAAAAAATTAATTCTATCAAAATTTTTTTTCACACCGACGCGGTGCAGACGGCGAATTATTTGGATTTGAATGTGGAAAAATTGGGCGTGGATTTGCTTTCATTGTCTGGCTCCAAAATTGACGGCGCCGGTCGAATTGGAATTCTTTACAAAAGAAAAACCGTGTCATTGGCAAATATTTTTGGCGGCGGAGATCAAGAAATGGGATTGCGCCCCGGCACAGAAAATCTGCCGGAGATTATAAAATTTACAAAGGCGTTGAAGTCGGCGCAAGAAATCAAAGACCAAGAAATAAAAAGATTAACTAAGCTTCGCGATTATTTTATAGTCAAATTGTCAAGGTCGAACCTTGACAATAAAATTATTTTCAATGGCGATTTGCAAAACCGACTGCCGAACAATGTCAATGTCTCGTTTCCGAAAATTCCGAGCGATCTTTTAGTGGTTGAACTTTCTGCCAAAGGAATTATGGCTTCTTCGAAATCCGCCTGCAAAAGCGGGGAGAGCGGCGGCTCGTATGTCATTGAGGCAATTCGAAAAGCGCAAAACCTGCAAGGCAAGACCTTGCAGAATTCAGAAATAGGCGGAGTGCGTTTTTCGCTCGGTCGAGATACGGCCAAAAAAGATATTGATTATACTGTAAAATCTTTGTTTTCCATTTTGCAAAAATTAAAAAAGTGGTATAATTAAACTATATTTGATTTTTTGTTTTCAAATTGCTAATATATTTATATGGCGACCATAACCATTCCTAAAAATTTAATAAAAGAAAAAGATTTAATGCTTATTTCTCGTTCTCAATACAAGAATTTTTTAAGAAGTTCAAAAATGTTTGAGTCATACGAACATTTATGGAGAAATGCCACTAAAAATAAATTTTTTAAAGCTTATAGCAAGTCCGACGAAATTTATGACCAAATATAAATTCGGTGATTTGGAACAAATTGTATAAATTTTAAAAATTTTGCAAAAATTAAAAAAGTGGTATAGTTAAGGTATGGATATCAAAGAATTAAATAAAACTCAGCTTATTTTTTTGGCGGTGCTTTTGAGTTTCATCACTTCGATCGCGACCGGCATCACCACGGTCACCTTGATGCAGCAAGCGCCGGTGTCTTTTACCGCGCCGGTTAACCGAGTTGTGCAGCAAACTGTTGACAAAATAGAGCAAGTGGAGGGAAAAACCGTTACGCAAACTGTGGTGGTCAAAGAAGAAGATTTGGTGGTGGACGCGATTGCCAAAAATCAAACGGCATTGTTTACCATCACCCGCGAGACGCAGGATATAAGTTTCAATACGATTGAAGTTCCAGCCGGACGGGGCTTTGCGGTTTCAAATGACGGGATTATAGTGGCGGACGCTTCGCTTGTTCCGAGCAAGGGAACTTATTATGTCAAAAATGCCAGCGGAAAATTCAAAGCGGATTTTGTTTCGACCGACAAATCGGGTTTTGCTTTTTTGAAAATAGGTGCTCCGGTTAACGGAACAGACAAACTCGTTTTTACCGTGCCCGATTTTGGAGATTTAAACAAGATGAAAATCGGACAAGATGTTTTGGTTTTGGGCGAAGCCGTTGCCTCTTCCATTTTTGAAGGATTGGATAAGAATGGCAACATCGCCTTGACAGCTTCCAAAGCGAATGCCGGAGGATTGGTTCTTGATTTGGACGGCGAAGCATTAGGCATCGCATTTTCTCCGGACAATACGGTCGCATCTTTTGCCTCAATCAAAAATATCAGCGATGCTCTGGCGAATCTGACTCCGTCCGCTCCGACAACATCCGCCACTCCTTAAAAAAATTATATGCCACCTTTAAATAAATTCACAACTAAAGCCAAAGACGCCATCAAAAAAGCTCACGAGCTGGCGATTGAACGAGGGATGAATCATGTTTCGACTCTGCACCTCTTGGCCGCGTTGCTCTTGGCGGAGGAATCAATGGTGAATTCCATTTTAGACAAATTGGAAATCGACACGATGCTTTTGACCGATTCCGTTTTGGATTTGATTGAACTGCCGGAATCGCGCAACACGCTAACGCCCGCGTATCAGATTTATTTAAATCCGGATTTGGCGGCGGTGATTGACCAATCCGTAAAATTGGCGGAATATATGAAAGACGATTTTGTTTCGACCGAACATCTCTTCATCGCGATTCTGGATATCGCCTCCGAGGCGCGCGAGACTTTGGCGCGTTTCCGAATTCACAAAGATCAAGTGATCAAAGTTCTGGAAGAATTGCGTAGCCAAAACATCACCGATGTTTCCGAGCCGAAAAAATTCAAACTGCTTTTGAAATACACCCGCAACTTGACCAAACTGGCGAAAGAAGACAAATTGGATCCGGTCATCGGCCGGGACAATGAAATCACCCGGATTATGCAGATTCTTTCTCGCCGGACCAAAAACAATCCGATCTTGATCGGCGAAGCCGGAACCGGCAAGACGGCGGTAGTGGAAGGGCTGGCGCAGATGATTGTAAAAAACAATGTTCCGGAATCATTGAAAGAAAAAGAATTGGTGTCGCTGGATTTGGGAATGCTGGTGGCGGGAACGAAATATCGCGGAGAATTCGAGGAGAGATTGAAAGGCATTATGAAAGAAATCGAGCGCTCGGCCGGAAAGGTGATTCTCTTCATCGATGAGATCCACACGATTGTCGGAGCCGGCGGAGCGGAGGGCACGATGGACGCTTCGAATATGTTGAAGCCGGCGCTCTCGCGCGGTGAACTTCGGGCGATCGGCGCCACCACTTTGCGCGAATATCAAAAACATATTGAAAAAGATCCGGCGCTCGCGCGCCGTTTCCAGCCGGTCTACATTGACGAGCCGGGAACGGAAGACACGATCGCGATTCTTCGCGGCCTGAAAGAAAAATACGAACTTTTTCACGGCATTCGCATCACTGACGACGCGATCATCGCCGCGGTAAATCTTTCTTCTCGCTATATCACTAATCGTTTCTTGCCGGACAAAGCGGTGGACTTGATCGACGAGGCCTCTTCTTCGCTGAAAATAATGCTGGAAAATAAGCCGCCGATTTTGGAAGAAGCGGACCGCAAAAAGATGCGTTTGGAAATCGAAAAAGAAGCGCTGAAAAAAGAAGTGTCATCATTTTCTGAAGAAAAAAACAAAGAGGACAAAGAGAAAGAAAAAGAAATAAAAAACCGAATTGGAGAAATCGACGACGAGATCGGCAATTTATCGGAAAAAACCAAAGAATTGGAACTGAAATGGAAAAATGAAAAGGAAACCGTAGCGGAAATTCGCGCGATTAAAAAAGAATTGGAAAGTTTGCGTTTGGAAGCCGAAGACGCCGAAATGCGGGCGGATTTAACCAAAGCGGCGGAAATCCGCTACGGAAAAATTCCGGCTTTGAAAAAAGAATTGGAAACAAAACTTTTGCGTTTGAAAAAATTGCAAAAGTCCCGCCGGATTTTGAAAGAAGAAATCACCGCGGAAGACATTGCCGAAGTGGTCGCTCGCTGGACCGGTATTCCGCTGACTAAAATGCTGGAAGAAGAGCGCGCCAAATTGGAAAAAATGGAAACGGAGTTGGAAAAAAGAGTGGTGGGCCAAAACGAGGCGATTAAGCGCGTCGCGGATGTCATTCGCCGATCTCGCGCCGGCATTGGCGACCCGAATCGGCCGATCGGCTCTTTCATATTTCTCGGTCCGACCGGCGTCGGCAAAACGGAGCTGACCAAAGCGCTTGGGAATTTTATGTTCAATGATGACAATGCGATTATTAGGGTGGATATGTCCGAATATATGGAACGGCATTCAATATCAAAACTGGTTGGCTCGCCGCCGGGCTATGTCGGATACGATGAAGCGGGGCAGTTGACCGAAGCTGTCCGGCATCGCCCGTACGCGGTGATTCTTTTCGACGAAATTGAAAAAGCGCATCCGGAAATTTTTAATATTCTTTTACAGGTGATCGACGAAGGCCGTTTGACCGACGGCAAAGGCCGGGTGGTGAATTTCAAAAACACAATTATCATTTTGACTTCCAACATCGGCTCGCAATTCGTGGAAAAAATGGAATCCATCGGTTTTTCTAATAATTCTCAAAAACAAAATTATGGCAATATGAAAGAAAAAGTTTTGGACGCGCTGAAAGATAATTTCCGTCCGGAATTTTTGAATCGGCTGGACGAAATTATTGTTTTTGATGTTTTGTCCGAGCCGGCGTTGAAAGAAATAGTTAATTTGCGAATCAAAATTGTGGTGGATCGTTTGATTGGCAAAGGAATTCATTTGGAAATTTCCGACGAGGCTTTAGCTTATCTAGCGAAAGAGGGCTACGATCCGCATTATGGCGCCAGGCCGCTCAATCGCTTGATTCAAAATAAAATTCTCAATCCGGTGGCTTCGCACATTATTTCAAACGATGTCAAAAAGGGCGACAGTGTTTTTGTGGCGGTCAGAAACGGCGAGCTTGCTATTGAAACTAAAAAAAATAAAAACCTGCCTGCCGGTAGGCAAGTAAAAAGCCCAATCCAAATGCGCGCTAGCGCGACGGCGTAAAAATTTTGGTGCGTCGGGAAGGATTCGAACCTTCGTAGCCCGAAGGCGACAGATTTACAGTCTGTTGTAATTGACCACTCTACCACCGACGCATTTTTATAAAATACCACAAAAATATTTTCTTTGCACTTTTTTGTGATAACCCAGAGAAAAAGTTATCCCCCATTAGAGTGGTGACAAAATTGTAACAATTGTAAGGTACCCCTTTTTTAAGACAGAAAATCAACTAATTAATTTAAGTTTAACTTGAAGCGATTTTTTTAGCAAATTCTCTCGGCGACATTTTCAAAACAGTGTGAATTCTGGTGGTATTGTAGACATAGATGGTGTGATAGATTTCATATACCAGTTCTCCTAAGTCGTCGAACCTGTTTGGATCACCAAGATCGATTTTAAATTTGTCGTAGAAACTTTCCTGATATCCATTTTCCCATGGTGAACCTTTTCTCGACATAGATATATTAATACCAGCAGAAAGGCAAAAATCTTGAAATATTTTTGCTGTATATTCACTTCCTTGGTCAGAATGAATGATGTCCGGTCTAGGGTGATCCATTAAAGCTGATACTACAGCTTGCACGGTCAATGCACTAGAATGATTGGCAAGCACACAGGCTCCAACAATTTCACGATTGAAGATATCCATCACTGTGGCTACATATATGAACCGATTTTTCCAGAAAAGGTAGGTAAAATCTGTTACCCAAATTTGATTCATCCGCACCAACGGAGTAGTTAACAGAAGATTCGGAAATATATCATATATCCTTGTTTTTGCTCGTTTCCATGGCTTTCTGTGTCGACGGTATGGTTTAATGCCAAAGAGCTTCATCACTCGTCTAATACGTTTTTTGTTTAGCTTTAAAGCTAAAGAAATTCTTTTGTGTCCATAGCTGGGAAAATCGTGCAATACTTCTTCAATCTTTTGTTTGATTTTCCAATCTTCTGCTGGCTTCTTCTTTTTGTAGTAAAGGGAGCTTCTGGAAACTTTTAACACATCATGCATCTTGTGATGTTTCATCGCCACCCCTTTTTTTGTCCAACGCTTAGTTGGACTGTGAGCTCTCCGATGATTTGTTTCAATTCACAATTTTCTTTTCGAAGTTTAATCACTTCGGGAGATGTGATTCCTGCAACACCACTTTTTAACCAATCATAGATACAAGTTGGACTGATACCATGTTCTGCCGCTATTTCTTTAATTGGTTTTCCAGAAGTTTTTACTCTCTCTAGAATTTGATTTTTCACATCCAAAGGAACCTTATGTATTTTGTTAGACATATACTCAATTAAAATTACTGATATATTCGACTATTATACCGCTAATCTTAGTTGAAAATGTGTCTTAAATTTGGGGTACCTGCCTCAACTCATCTATTTTATAAGTCTCAAAACCTTCTGCTTTCCCTTTTTCAATCTGTAAATCATTAACTGAACCTTCGTATAAGTAGGCATACTGACCACGAATAGTGTTATTGGTAAGTCCCGTTGCCTCATCAAAACTTTTCTTTCTTAATTTTACAAGAAAAACGAGTTTGCTTATATCTACATCTATCCCCGTTTCTTCTTTGCATTCTTTTACAGCAGTTTCTTCATAAGACATATTAGGGTCAACATGTCCGCCCACAGTAGCGTCTAATTTATCGGGATAAGGCAGGTACCCCAAATTTAAGACACATTTTCAACTAAGATTAGCGGTATAATAGTCGAATATATCAGTAATTTTAATTG